>CAMAFR010000095.1 GCA_945833835.1 uncultured Bacteroides sp. | reverse complement strand
GTTCGGCCAGACAGCACCATTCTGCCATGTCATATACGTCCATGTCAAGGGGCAGACCATTCTGCAAGCAGTAAATCATACGGCTGTCCATGATGAAGTCCATACCACCATGACCACCCACTTCCTTGGCCATTTCGCCATACTTCTTCAAGATGGGGTGCTGGAACTTGTCGACCAGCTTGTCCATTTCTTCCTTCGGCAGGAACGAGTGGGTGCTCAGGTTGTCCACCTTCGGCTGAACGCCCGATGCGGCCATCTGCTTAGAGTCGATGGCATAGCCCTGGATAGGATACTTGTTGGCAAAACCCTTCGTGCCGGTCAGCTGGTACAGACGGTTGTAGGGCTGCGGGTTCATTACATTATGCTGGATTTCAATCACTTTGCCGTTGGCTGTACGAATCAGTGTTGTGGTATGGTCACCGTTGCGGAAGTTTTCGCACTTCTGTCCGGTTGCCTTCTCTACGAATTCCGGGCCATGTACGGCCTTTGTGTCCATGGCTACCAACGTAGTCATACGGTCGCCGCGGTGAATGTCGAGTGCCTGTGCAACAGGGCCAAGGCCGTGAGTGGCATAGACGTCGCCACGGTTCTCCATGTTATAGCGCATACGCCATCCCAGTTTGTCTTCCTTACCGTTCTTCCAGTAGTAGTTCCAGAAGTCGTCCAGGTTGTGGATGTAGGCACCCTGTGCGCGGAGCACTTCGCCGAACACGCCCTGCTGGGCCATGTTCAAGGTATTCATTTCAAACCAGTCGTAGCAGCAGTTCTCCAGAATCATGCAGTGCTTGCGGGTGGTTTCCGACAGGTTAATCAGCTCCCAGCACTGTTCCAGATTCATGGCTGACGGTACTTCGATAGCCACGTTCTTGCCCTGTTCCAAGGCATATTTGGCCACGGGGAAATGGTGGTCCCAGTCGGTAGCCACGTAGACCAGGTCGATGTCTTCGCGTTCGCAAAGGGCCTTGTAGCCTTCTTCGCCCGAGTAGATGGCGGCAGGAGGCAGGCTGGCATTGCGCAGGTATTTCTGACATCTTTCAGCACGTTCCTGTTCATAGTCGCAGAGGGCTACAATGTGTGTACCCGGAATGTGGGTGAAACGTTCTACGGCACCCGGACCGCGCATACCCAAACCGACAAAGCCGACGCGTACCACTTCCATTTTGGGGACGGTCAGTCCGATGGCAGTTTCTTGTCCGGCAGGACGTTCGGGAGATTCAACAACGATGGTTCCTTTGTCCCAATGCCATTTGGTAGACGGAGACAATGACTGAGCAATACTTTTCAGGGGAGTCAAGGCGAGCAGGGCCGTCGCACAAATCCCTAACATCCAATTTAAGGTTTTCTTCATGTTAGTAATGGTTTTAATGGTTAGTGGGACAAAGATAGACATTTTTTTCAAAGTACACCTATATTCAACATTTATTTTGAAATAATCGTCCGGATATTCGGGATATAGTGGGTAGATAGCCATGAAACGAGGGTGTGTCAGAATGCAGAGCACTGGTCTACTTGTCATTCTGACACACCCTCATGGTGACGGATCCGGCTTATGCCTGGACAGCTCTTTCCAGGGTAGCGCGGACAGCTCCCTTGCCGGCAATCATCTCACGGAAGTATTGGCAGACCAGGGAAGCCAGACCTGCTTCGTACAGGTCTACTCCGAAAATCTTGGCATTGTGCAGGATAGGCTCCAGAGCCGTTTCCACCGCTGCCGGTTCGCCCAGACGGAAGTCCTTCACATAGGGACATACACTGTCGAGCAGCGGGTCGGGACTGAGGGTGAACGGTTCTCCGTTGTCATCGATGGCCATGAGGTAGCGCAGCCATCCCGCAAAGACCAGCGGGATGCGGCGCAACGAGGCCACATCGAGTGTGGGAGAAGCCTGATATGCCTTGATGGTTTCGCCGAAGCGGATGGCCAGCTTCTGGGACGTGTCGGTAGCGATGCGTTGGGGTGTGTCGGGCATGAAGGGGTTGGGAACCCGGACTTGCAGGACAGTATCGATGAATTCCTTCGGATCGAGGATGCCCGGATTGACCACTACAGGCAGTCCTTCCTGATAGCCGATGATTTCCACCAGTTTTACCAGGGCAGGGTCTTTCATCTCGTCGGCAATCAGCTGGTAGCCCAGTACACAGCCGAAGACAGCCAGAGCTGTATGCAGCGGGTTCAGGCAGGTGCAGACCTTCATGCGTTCTACCTTGTTGACGGTCTCGCGGTCGGTGAACATGACGCCGGCTTTTTCCAATGCGGGCCGTCCGTTGGGGAACAGGTCTTCAACGACAAGGTATTCGCATTCTTCGGCATTGACGAAGGGAGCCACGTAGGTATGCTTGCCGGTGACGATGGGGTCAAGGCCTTCCACTCCGTCGGCTTTCAGCATCTCCAGCACGGAGTTGTCCGGACGGGGAGTGATTTTGTCAATCATCGACCAGGGGAAACTGACTTTGGCCGGATTGTTGATATAGTCGAGGAAGCCCGGTTCGGCAGTGCCGTTGGTGGTCCAAGCCTTGGCATAAGTCAGGATGGCATTGTACAGCTTCTCGCCGTTGTGCGAGCAGTTGTCGGTGCTCACCATGGCGATGGGGAATTGTCCGGACTGGTAGCGGGCATAGAGCAGGGCGGTCACCTTTCCGATATAGCTGCCGGGCTTTTCGGGGCCGGCAGCCAGGTCGGGTGCTACCCACGGCAGGATTTCTCCTTGCGGGTTGGTCAGGCAATATCCTTTCTCGGTGATGGTGAAGGTAGTCATCTGCAAGGAATCCTTGGTGAAGATTTCTTTCAGGCGGCCGAATTCAGCGTCGTTGTCCGAATCAAGGATGCACGATTCCACGACGCTTCCAATAATGGTTTTCTCCACGGTGCCGTTCACCTTCAGTGTAGCCAGAATGGTCAGGTCGTCGCAAGGGCGGTTCACCTTTTCCACGATTTCATAGTCGAAGGTCTCGGCGGTGTAGAGGCCGCCCTTCACCACTCCCTGCTCGATGAGGGACTGCTGGAGCATGGCGTGGAACGCCCGGAACAGGCTGCCGGAACCGAAGTGGACCCAGGTGGGAGTCGCCTCCGTGGCGGCGTGCATATCCTTCCAGTCGAACCTGGGAAGGGTGACGCCGGCGGCCTCCCAGGCGGCGCGGTCCTGGATGCTCTCGTAGCTCAGTTTCATAATCGATTCGTCTCCTTTTGCAGGCTTAAAATTCATGGATCGGTTCGGAAGAACAGACCGGCTTACGCCTCGATCACACCGCCGTTGGCCTCGAT
>CAMAFR010000094.1 GCA_945833835.1 uncultured Bacteroides sp. | reverse complement strand
ACAACGATTATCAAAAAGAAATGAGTATAAATTTTTAAAATATTAATTAAAGGAGGACATGGAACAACAACTTTTAGAGGAAATCAGAAAGGGTTCGAAGAATGCGGCGATGAAAAAGCACATCATCACCAATCTGATGTACAACGAAAATTCCACCATCACGGATCTGGCGAAAGACATGGACCTGAGCATCCCTACGGTGACCAAGCTCATTGACGAGATGTATGCGCAGGGCTACATCGAGGACTGTGGCAAACTGGAAACCAGCGGAGGCCGCCATCCCATCCTTTACGGGCTGAATGCCGACTCGGGCTACTTCGTAGGGGTCGACGTGAAGCGCTACGGGCTGAGCATCGGCGTGATGAACTTCAGGGGGGAGGTGCTGAAGCTGCAGATGGGCATCCCGTTCACCCTGTGCGACAACATGGAGTGTGTCGACGAAATCTGCCACCACGTGCAGCAGTTCATCGGCCACCTGAAACTGGACAAACAGAAGATACTGAACATCCATTTCTCGCTCTGCGGGCGGGTCAACCCCGAACTGGGCTACAGCCACAGCTTCTTCAACTTCGGCGAACGGCCGTTGGGCGACATCCTGACCGAGCGGCTGGGCTTTGATACGGCCATCGACAACGACAGCCGCACCATGCTCTACGGCGAATACATCAAAGGCATCGTGAAGGGCGTGAAGAACGTGCTGTTCATCAACATCGGCTGGGGGCTGGGCATGGGCATCATGATAGACGGAAAGCTCTACAAAGGCAAGTCCGGCTTCTCAGGCGAGTTCGGCCACAACTACGGCTACGACAACCAGATCATCTGCCACTGCGGGAAGAAAGGCTGCTTAGAAACGGAAAACTCGTGTGCGGCCCTCTACCGGATGTTCATCGAGCACCTCAAGGCGGGCGAGAACTCCATTGTGCTGGCCGACAAGCAGATAGAAGAGGTGACGCTGGACGACATCCTGAACGCCATCAACCGCGAGGACCTGCTGGCCATCGAACTGGTGGAGCACATCGGCCAGGAGCTGGGAGTACACATCGGCAGCCTCATCAACATCTTCAATCCCGACATGGTCATCATCGGCGGCGAGATGTCACGCGCCGGCGAATTTCTGCTCCAGCCGCTCATCACCGCCGTCCGCAAACATACCTTGAGCCTCATGAGCCGGGATTCGGAAATCGTCCTCTCCAAGCTGAAAGACAAGGCGTGCGTCATCGGCTCCTGCCTGCTGGCACGCAGCAAGCTGTTTGAGGTGCAGTAGGGACAGGCCGGCTGCCGGAGCGTTGTCGGTGCCCAGACCAGTCCGTGGTAGGTCTGGTCTGGGGGCTCAGCACCGCAATGACGACGGACACAAGGAAGCGTCACACTGCGGGGGCAGTTTCCTGTTTCGGCAACGTGAGGTGCAACAACAACACGCTGACCAGCGCCGACAGCAAGGAACCGATGAGGATACCCAACTTGGCATCGGCCAGGAAAGCCGCCTGCTGTGCGACAGAGGAGTCATACGCCAAATCGGCGATGAACAAGGCCACCGTGAAGCCGATGCCGCTCAACATACACACGCTGGCAAATGCCTTCCAGGTGGCTCCCGAAGGCAACTGCACACACTTGGTGCCGATGGCAATCGCCGAGAAGAGGAACACGCCCAGGAACTTGCCCACCAGCAAGCCCAGCAAGACCGCCAGCCCTACGCCCGAGAACAGGCTTTCAATGCCCATGCCCTCGAACGAGATGCCGGCATTGGCAAAGGCGAACAAGGGGATGATGAAATAGCTCACCGGTGTATGCAGGTTGTCCTCCATGTCCTGCAGCGGACTGATGATACGGTCGGATGCGCTTTCTATCTGTTTGAGCGTGTCTATCTGCTCGTGCGTCAGCATTGACACATGGAAGTTCTTGCCATTGATGGTTTCCGACGGGAAATCGGCCAGGCAGTCGCGTATCCTCTCAATAAAATAAGGTACTTTCGACTTCATGGAGGCCGGGATGCAGAAGGCCAACACCACTCCGGCTATCGTGGCGTGGATACCCGAATTGAGCACCAGGTACCACAGCACCGTGCCCAGACTGACATAGAACAGCTTGGTGCGTATCCTGCGCAGGCTGCCCCAAATGAGGAGGGCCGTCACAATCACGGCATAGAAAAGGTACATCATGTCCAGATGGTCCGAGTAGCAAGTGGCGATGACAATGATGCCGCCCAAGTCATCGGCAACGGCCAATGTGGCCAGAAACACCTTCAGCGACAGTGGCACCCGCTTGCCGAACACCGACAGGACTCCCAACGAGAAGGCGATGTCGGTAGCCATCGGGACCGCCAACCCCCGCAACATGGTCGGGTCATCGGGACACACCAGCCAGAACACGGCCACCGGCACCAGCATACCCCCGCAGGCGCCTATCAAGGGCAACAGCGCGTTGCGCGGCGAAGCGAGTTCGCCCACCAGGATTTCACGCTTGATTTCCAGTCCTACCGACAGGAAGAAGATGGCCATGAAAAAGTCATTGATCAGGTCCATCAGCGTCATGGAGTGACCGCCGTGGCTGAACAGATTGAACGCACCGATAGACAGTGACACCGTCTGATGCCAGAACGAGAAATAAGACTCACTCAAAGTGGAGTTGGCGATAATCAGAGCCAGCACCGTTGCCAGCACCAACAACATACTGGCATTCACGTATGTCCGAAACATACTGAGAAATCGAAAGTTTTTCAACATAACACGTACTATAGCCGCTAAGGTTAAGCGAGGTTAAACATGAATGCAAAACTACAATTTTTCTTCTATTTCACAACACTTATTTTCATTTTTTAGCGACCCGCTGCCTGCTCTTTTTTCTTCAGTCCCGTTGTTCCGCACCCCGCAAGCTGGGAACTGATGTCACACATCATCGTGTAGGCTTTTTCCGTACACTCCCAAAGCAGCTTCACGTCAGTGGGGAAACGCATCAGACTTTCATAGCAGCTTGCATGTTATCCACAAATAAGTCATTCTACATGACATAATGATATTCTAGAACTTCACCGTTTTCGATACAGTCTGGAAAAGGAAATTTCGCATTTTGATGCGCTTCTTGCTCACTTCTCTGCTAACTTCGACCGTATTGTGACGTGTTTTCCTCCCACAAATTCTATGGACGTACGTCCAAGCCACCTATAGTCGTACGGGCATACACTCTTAGGACGTACGTGCATACACCCTTAGGACGTACGACCACACGGCTAAGGACGTACGTCCTAAGAACAAGGCTTGGGAAAATAGGGATTGTGTCCCTGAATTACCGGATTTTTGGCGTTCTGAGAATCGCATATTTGTCCAGTAGGGAAACCTCGGTTGATTTTATCGCATTCTCAGAAACTGTTTTGAATTAAATAAAAAATATTGTTATGTGGTAATATAATTTATTGAGAATCAGTTGGTTGATTGAAATATTTTTCATAACTTTATGGGTACCAATCAATAACAGTTATGA
>CAMAFR010000093.1 GCA_945833835.1 uncultured Bacteroides sp. | reverse complement strand
ATTAACATATTATTTAGAACTTAACACTATGGCTGAAAAAACAAGGTATTCTGATGCGGAGCTGGAAGAGTTCCGTGCCATTATCATGGAGAAACTTCAGCTCGCCGAGCGCGACTATGAGAAATTGAAAAGCAGTATAATGAATCTTGACGGGAATGATGTGGACGATACATCACCGACGTACAAGGTGCTGGAGGAAGGTGCCAACACGCTTTCCAAAGAAGAGACCACCCGTTTGGCATCCCGTCAGCTGAAATTCATCCAGAACCTGCGGGCCGCATTGGTACGCATCGAGAACAAGACGTATGGCATCTGCCGCGAAACAGGCAAGCTGATTCCGGCCGAGCGTCTGCGTGCGGTTCCTCATGCCACGCTGAGCATCGAGGCCAAGCAGGGCAAAAGAAATTGAGTCCGGAAGGGAAGGGGTGCGTCAGGACGGCCATTGGTCGGTCGTGCTGCCACACCCGGCTCTTCTTCTGAAAACATTGGTGCCCGAATCGTCCGACGGCCGTCATAGGAATAACGTTGTAGCATTTGTTCAATGAAGAAATTTTTCACGCAAGGCCGTCTGGCCGTATTGATTGTTTTTGTGGTACTCCTCATAGACCAGCTCATCAAGATCTGTGTCAAAACCAATATGCTGCTCTACGAGCGCATCCACATCACCGATTGGTTCTACATCTATTTTACGGAAAACAACGGGATGGCTTTCGGCATGGAAATCTTTGCCAAGCTGTTTCTGACCCTCTTCCGCATCGTGGCGGTGGTGCTCATCACGGGCTATCTCTATAAGATTGTCCATCATCCGGTCCGTATCAAGACCGGCTATATCGTCTGTCTGTCGCTTATTCTGGCAGGGGCCATCGGCAACATCATCGATTGTGTGTTTTATGGAGAAGTCTTTTCGGCCAGTCTGCCCGACCAGGTGGCTTCGTGGGTGCCGGTAGGGAGCGGATATTCCGAATGGCTGCACGGAAAGGTGGTCGATATGTTCTATTTCCCCATCATTGACACTTTTTGGCCGCAATGGATGCCGTTTGTGGGCGGCGAGCATTTCGTCTTCTTCAGCCCTATCTTCAATTTTGCCGATGCGGCCATCAGCTGCGGCATCATTGCCTTGTTGCTGTTTTACAGTTCCTATCTCAACGCGGCATCGGGAACGTCTGTCCCCCAAAAAGACCGGTCATGAAAATGCGATGGGGTGTAGGGATGCTGCTGGGCGGGCTGATGCTGCTGGCCGGCTGCAAGGAAACGGTGCCTTCGGGGGTGATACAACCCCGGGCCATGGAGGATTTGCTGTACGACTATCATCTGGCCGGGGCGTTGGGCAACGGTTTGAACTATCGTGAGAACTATAAAAAGGAAGCCTATCTGAACTATGTGTTCAGCAAGCATGGCGTCACCCGTGCCGAGTTCGATTCGTCAATGGTGTGGTACACCAGGCACACCAAGGAGTTGTCTGCCGTCTATAAATCCCTGCAGCAACGGATGGAGAAAGACGAACGGCTGCTGAAGGCGCAGGCGGTGAGGCGCGAAAGCGAAATCAGTGTGTCGGTCAGCGGAGACACGGTGGATGTGTGGCAAGACCGGACCTTGTGTTGGCTGACTGCTGCGCCCTTGACCAACCGTCTGCGTTTCGACTTGAAGGCAGACACTTCCTTTCATCCTACTGACCGGATGGAGCTGATGGCCCATTTCCATTTCATTCCTCAAGACGGGCGGCAGCAGGCGGTCATGGGACTCCGTATCCAGTTTGACAATGACAGTGTGGCCGGCATTACCCGTACGGTGACCGCTTCCGGTCCGCAGCGAATGATGCTTCGGCCCGATTCGGCCTATCGGTGGAAGAACGTCAGTGGTTTTGTCTATTACCCATCGGCAGATTCGGCATTGTCCGGAAGTCTGCTCCTCCACGATATCCGGCTGATGCGGTACCATGTTGCCGACAAGGCATCGTCCGCCGATTCACTCCGTCGGCCATGAAGCGGTTGGCTGCCCATCGTGTCCTGATAGCGACGACCGGCGAGCTGCTGTCCTTGCAGGTAGTGGTGACGGAGGGTGGTTCCGTCAGTTGGCATCCCTTGGCCGGAGAAGAGCCTTTTACCGAAATGCTGGGTGGCTTGCTGGTTGTGGCACCCTGTCCAGTCCGGTTGATGCCAGGCGAATCGTTTGCGCAGTTCCGTATCCGGTTGGTGGCCGAGGCCGCACGGACAGCCTCTTCGGGTTGGGAGGTGTATTGGGTGACCCCTTTCCGGGTGGCAGACGAGCGGCTGTTGCCCGGCAGCAGATGCATAAAGTTACAATCTTGACCATACCGTTATGTTGACACAGAAAATTTATAAGCCCACCGATAAGATGAGTGACCTCATCTGCGAGAACTACAACATGTTGCAGGTACTGACCCGTTTTGGGCTTTCGTTAGGTTTTGGCGACCGGACCATCGAGGAAGTCTGCCGCGAGCAGCAGGTGGATTGCCCCACCTTTTTAGTGGTGGTGAATTTCCTGACGGTGGGCGAATGTCCTTTGCCCGACAGGATGAAGGCTTTGTCGGTTCCGGCACTGATGGACTATCTCAAGCGTGCCCATTCTTATTATTTGGACTTTGAGCTTCCCACTATCCGGCGCAAGCTGATAGAGGCCATTGATTTCACGCATCAGGAGGAGGTATCGTATCTCATCATCCAGTTCTTTGACGCGTATGTAGCCGAGGTCAGGAAGCACATGGAATATGAGAATGACAAGGTCTTCACCTATGTGCAGGCATTGCTGGAGGGAGTGCTTTCCACGGAATACAATATTGACATGTTTGCCCGGCACCATGAGCAGATTAACCTGAAACTGACCGAGCTGAAGAACATCATCATCAAATACTATCCTTCGGGTGGTGACAGCCAGTTGGTGAACGCCACCTTGTTTGACATCTTCAGTTGTGAAGCGGACCTGATGTCCCACACACGGGTGGAAGACCGCCTGTTGGTGCCGGTCATCCAGCAGTTGGAGATGGCGGTAAAGACGCGCCAGGCAGGGGCGGTGGAGGCTGACGCATCGGCCGGCGGCAAGACGGACGACACCTTGAGCCAGCGTGAAAAGGAAATCATTGGTTGTGTGGTGCGTGGACTGACCAATAAGGAGATAGCCGACAAACTGTTCATCTCGATTCACACAGTGATTACCCACCGACGGAATATCTCCCGTAAGCTCCAGATACATTCGGTGGCAGGCCTGACCATTTATGCCATTGTGAACAAGCTGGTAGAACTGAATGAGATTAATACCAACATTTAGGTATTGCATATAGGAGCCGGATGCCGTACCTTTGCAGTGTTGTTATTAGTCATATTGAATTACGTAAGCCACAAAAGTAAAAGTTAGTTATTAGTTGACGAGCCCCTGCGAAGTGATTCGTGGGGGCTCGTCGCTGCTGTACCGGAGCATCCAGTCTTAGGTGTCGGAAGAGAAACGGATTTGTGTCAGGCCTATGGAATACTTGAGTCACTATCGGGGAAAGTGGGTCAAGAACATTAAATGTAATTTTTTAATAAAAAGAGGTCAAATTCCTGTATTTGTTAGAAAAACACAGGAGGTTGTAGGGGTGGGTTAATAAAAATACTTATCTTTGTCTATACAAAGAAATGGTATTCTTTAGATACTGACCGCTGAAAAAGGCCGGAAATAAAACAAGAAAAATGTTTTATATCATGTTTTTTTCTTTGGTTGGTTCAAAAAAAGGGTGCATCTTTGTGACGTTATCCTGAAAACAATCTTTTTACCTT
>CAMAFR010000092.1 GCA_945833835.1 uncultured Bacteroides sp. | reverse complement strand
GAATCAGCAGAGCGTAGTGGTGTGGTTGTAAACTGGCAGTGCATGATAAATAGATGTTAGGAATAGGCAGATCATCACCCACTTCTATCAGCTAATCCATCAAAGCACGAACTACGCGGCGGAAATTGTGTTCAGTCATATTTTGTGGCATGAATAATTTCATGCAGAAAGTAAGTGAGCTCCAATGTATACGGTTGAACGGCTTTGCCCCAAATATAGAATCCCTCAAACCCCGAGGCGTAAACCTTTGGGATTTGAGGGATTTGATGGATGATGCGAGAAGAATCCGCCCGGTGGGCGTTTTTCAAGCGTCACTTGCCCTGGAGCTTGGTGACCCTTCTCGTACCATCGGAGAATATCGTCACCTTGATGTTGAGGCCATCGCCCCGACCGTTGAGTCTGCGGCCCGAGAGATCGTAGTATTCCGTGCCGACAATTTTCTTTGTGGGAGAAGTCACCGCGTTGATGGCCGTTGTGGGAACATTCCACCAGCTGATGGGCGAAACGGTATCCTTGTTTCCCCCCTTATATACCATCTGCACTCCCCAGCGCGCCACGCTGCCGTCGTAGATGTTCACCGACCGTTCCAACTGCTTGTCGTTGCCCTGAAGCGTGTAGATGAAGAAGTCGATATAGTCGACAAAGTTCACCGGCACTTCGGTCATCGGAGTGCTGACATTGACGTAGTTGTCATCGGTGAAAGTGTAGGGAGTGGTATCGTCGTCGGCATACAGACGATAGTAGTATTTGGTGTTGTCAAAGAGGTTGCCCGCCTCGTCGTATCTGTCGAAGAAGAAAGAAATGAAACCTGGGGCTCCTTCTGTGCAAGGCTGGACCGACATAGTGTCAATAATCGGAGCCGAAGGTGTGAGCGACAGGTCCTCGTAGCGGGTTAGCGTGGGATCGAAATAATACGACAGAGCGTATTGCAATGAGTCGCCGGCATTGATGATTATCACGCTGCTGGCCTGTGGGTTCAGTGTCTTTTTGTCGCCGTCCACGGTCATCTTAAATGAGTCGTACCAGTCGGTGTAGTTGATTTGCTGCCCTTCGCGCTCATACCCTCTTGCCATGAAGAAGAGGTGGTGGGTGGTGGCCCAGTCGGGGCCGAGATACTGCCGTGTGGGGAAGTTCACCGTCTTGTTTCCGTCGTAGGTACCGATAATCACTTCCGAGGTGCTATTGTTGTAGGGATTGAGCAGGTAGACCTTGCCGTCATTGTCAAACGCCATCTTAACAATCTTCTGCTCGTTTCCGCCGGTCTTGGTCTGATAGGACAACCTGTAGTCTTGCAGGGCAATATCTTTAGGCAATGTGTTGGCTTTGTATTTCACCTTTCCCACCTTGATGTCGGTGTCGGCGTATCCCGTCCATTTCATCTGTTCGGTCATAAGTCCGATGTAGTTGTCGTCGGTCATGATGAGCGAGTCGTTGCGCAGCACGAAGCTGATCTCGTTTTTCACTGTGCCGTTGGCCAGCGTGTCGATCTTGCAGAAGGGTTCCCCCTCACTGGTCTCATATTCCTTCACGGGGAAGGCGTAGTAAACTTTTTTTGTGAGGTTGCCCTCTTCGTCGTAAGTCTCGCCCTCCCGGATGGCTTGTGGCAGATGAGCTACGTATTTGCCGTTGCCCGCCGGGTCGAGTTTCAGCCAGGTTCGTGTGGGAAGCTGGCTGAAGGGATTGTAGAGGTATACACAACCGTCGTCTCCCTCAACGTAGCGTGAGGTAGACCACAGGTCAAGGCCGTATAATGCCCCGGAATAGGATGTGTAGAAATAATAGCTGCTGCGGGCGTAGTTGTCGTGCAGTGTTCCCGCCGGCTGTTGGCGGATAATGGTTTCGGCGCCCGGGTTTTGAGCTCCCGCCGCCATTGAAGCTAAGGCAAGGGCCAAAGCCATGGAAAGTTTTTTCTTCATTTTTCTATTCGATTTATTTGATAGTTTTATCGTTGGCCACACTTCCGTTGGTCATCACACGCTGACGGATGCATACACCTCTTCGGGGTTGGGAAAGGCGGCGGCCTTGAAGGTCGTAATAGCGCACCTCTGCGGCAGTTTGGCTGATGGCAGGCTGAGAGATGCCCGTGGTGGTGCGGCCTGTAGTCCAGACGATGTCGGAGCTCAGTTCCTGCTCACCCTTGTATACGGTCTGCAGGCCGAGGCTGTCGGCAGCCTGAAAGAAATAGAACTTATGGCTGTCGTCGGCCATGAAGAAGTCGGTATTGTCGTTCAGTCCGTAGGGAACTTCCGTAATCTCAGTGTCGAGACCGGAATATTTTTCAGGACTGAAGGTGAGCGTCTTGCCCTCTGCGGTGTATACTTTATAATATAGGTTGTTCTTAAAGAGCGGCTGTGCGTAGACATCCTCCGAAGGGAACTCAAACTGCAGATAGCCCTCACCCTCAGCCTCCTCTCCGTAGCGGCCGAAGGATGTGATCTCCGGATTGGCCGGCTTTCCTGCTGTGGCAGTGTAGGGCGAAAGCGAGGGATTGATGTATGCGGCGGCGGTAAACACTCGACGGTCGCCCACATTGATAAGGATAGACTGCAGATCGGTGGCCGTAAGGCTCTTGGCGGTGTTGTCGTAGTTGAAGCGCAGGGTATCGGCCAGGTCAAAAAAATCCGGGGCCGTCTCTGAATACACTCCCGGGACGAAGAAAATGTGGTAGCCGTCGCTCTCGTTGGGGCCAAGGTATTGCCGGGCAAACACAACGGAGTTTCCCTTTATCTCACCCTCAGCCCACTGCAACGCGGTGGTAGAGTAGGGGTTGGAGACATACACCTTATTGTCGGCGAATGCCACTTCCACCAGGTCGGTCGCGTCGCCATAGAAGCCAGTGTGGGAAAGCTGGTAGAGCTGGGGCTTAACACCCTGCGGCAAGCTCAACGGCTTTTTGTCTGTTGGTCTGACCGAGAGTTCCACTTCGCCAGCCTCTTTCCAAATGCCCGCTAAGGTAGTCAGTCCGAGGATCACTTTCGGATAGTCACCCTCAACGTTATCTTCTCCGATCAGAGTCAGGGTGTCGCCTCTGAACAGAAAGCGCATGTCGGTGTTGTAGGTTCCGTCGGCGTTCTGTTCAAAGCCGTAGGTCATGCCTTGGCTGCCTGCTTTCAGAACCATTCGCGAAGCATAGTAGGGAATCTCTTCAGTATTGATGAAGATGGCCTGCGGCATATGCGCCACGAGGGTATCGCCATTGAGACATTCCAGTTTCAGGTAGCTTTGCGTGGGGAAAAAAGTGAACGGATTCTTGAGATATACACAATCGTCGTCGCCTATCACATAGTTGCCGATGTAGTAGTCCACACTGTCCACGTTGGCGCCCCCGACATCTGTGTAGAAACTTAGTGCCTTACGTACCTGGTTCTTCACCATCCTTCCCTTTGGCTGCTTCGTGATGGGCTCGGTGAACAGAGGTTTCGGGCCGTTGTCTTGCGCCGGGGCATTAACGGGGGCGCAGAGTAGTGCACACGAAGCTAATGCTGTGAATAGATATTTTCTCATAGTTGTCAGTTTTATTTCATGGCCATTTTGGAATAACGTTTGGCGCTGTCGGCCAGTGCGGCCAACAACAGTAGGGAGAAGCAAGTAGTAATCTTCATGCGTTTGGTTTTTTGTTATATGTTTATATGATTAATCATAGAAGACGTGGAAAGCGTCCAATTAGTTACTAATTGCAAAGTTACGAATTCTTTTTTGATTTGTACAAAAGAAAGTTTTAAAAATTGTAAAGAGGCCTGAAAATTAATGTAACCATTCAATTTAGGCCGTCCTGTAATCAAACAAAAAATCCCGAGGTTATTCCCGGGATTTTTTGTATTGGTATGGCAGAAGTTGTATGATCTCATCTTCATCCATATTGTCTCTTAGCCTGCCAAGGACATCGGTGAGCCAGTCAAGAGGGTTCAACTGCACGACATCGCAGGATTCAAGCAGCGAGTAGAATACGGCATTGTCCTCAGCCCCCTTGTCATCATGGCTGAAGAGATAGTTCTTTCTGCCCATGACAGAAGGACGTTGTCCGCGCTCTACATCATTGTTGTCTAAGTGATACCTTCCGTCAAGGGCATAGTTTCTCATCCTGGGCCAGAGTTTGTAAGCATAGTCCAGGGCTTTCCCCAACAGGTCTGATGGTGTGGTAGTCGTACTGGCGGCTTTCATCCAAGCCTCCATAGCATCCATGATTAGCAAACCCTTCTCCTTGCGGGCTTTTGACACTTCTTCGTACGGGGCCTTGCGCTCTCTAA
>CAMAFR010000091.1 GCA_945833835.1 uncultured Bacteroides sp. | reverse complement strand
AGAGCACAACACTTTTAATGTTGGGGTCTTGGGTTCGAGCCCCAAGCGGATCACCAGGCAATCAGAGAGTTACAGAAAAGTAGCTCTCTTTTTTTATGCCCGGATGGCACGGGCTTGCAGGCTTCCATGTCCACCGGGAGGCGAACCGGGAATTTGTTAAAACACTGTTAAAAACCGGTTTTACGAGTCATACACCGAGCTCTTCAAGTACATCAGCGAGCAAGGGTATAAGATAGTGGGCCCTCCCCGCGCGTGCTATATTGACGGGGTCTGGAACCAGGACAATCCTGAGCAATGGCTCTCCATCATTCAGGTGCCGGTAGAGAAAGAACTCCACCCATAGTCACCCCATACGGCCCCTCCCCCCTTGGTGTTTCCACAGGGGGAGACCTGACGGGGGCAGCATACCATCCCCTCTTGCCGCCTATTCTTCACCATACTCCACCGCCGGTTCTGCCGCTATGCGTGCATCATCCTCAGCCGGCAACCCGTACGTTCTCGTCTTCCGGTCTTCCAGAAAAATACGATGCAGCGTATAGGCCAACGACTCCAGTGTCTGTGTGCGGCGTTGGGGTTTCAGCTGGCACTCCCAGACCGTGATGCAGTGCCAGCCCATGGCAGCCAGCTGACACTGCTCCCTGTGGTCGCGCGCCTTGTTCCGCTCTATTTTGCTTTTCCAAAAGCCGATGTTGGTTTTCGGCAGCCGAAAGTACCTGCAATCATCATGCCCATGCCAGAAACACCCGTTCACGAAAATCACCGTGCGGTACTTGCGAAGCACCAAGTCGGGATGGCCGAGAAGACGGGGATGGTTCAGACGATAGCGGAAGCCACGGCTGAACAGGAATTGCCGGACCAACAGCTCGGGGCCTGTGTTTTTTCCTTTGATGGCAGACATACAATGATGGCGCTGCTCTTTGGTCAATTTATCTGCCATTCTTTTTTGCGATGCCGCACGGCGTGCGATGGTTTACTTCGTTTCATAAGACACTGGTCCTTCAGCCGCCAGCCGTATCTCCTCCGCCGGCGGGAGATAGAGGGGTGCGCTGTCAGGAACCGTAGCGGCGGGAGCCAGACGCTCCTTCAGCCGGGTGTTGCGCCGCAGCACCTGCTGGTTGTAGATGGCGTAGGCAAGGGCTTTGGCCTGACCCATCAAGACGCAAATCTTCCTGGCACGGGTAATATCCGTATAGATGAGGTTGCGCTGGAGCATCACATAGTGGGTCATCAGCACCGGCATCACCGAATAGCCGTTCTCGGCATTCTGGTAGGTGATGCGCTCGACGATGCAGCGGAGTCTGGCCTTATTGGTTGTCATGACGTTCTACCCGCCTTTTCTGCTAAATGTGTGCTGCCACGATACCCAGCAGCCGGGCGTGGTTAGTCACAGTGTTGGCAGCCACCACCCCCGACGGTTCCGTCAGGCACAGCCTTCCGCCATTGACCGACGAGAGGACACCGCCGGCCTCGGTCACTATCAACGAAGCGGCCGCATAGTCCCACGGACTGAGCAAATACTCGAAATACAGCTCACATCTGCCCATGGCCAGGTAGCACAATTCGGGAGCGCAGGCACCCAGCCGCCGGATGTCATTGCATTGGCCGAAGGCCTCCAGAATAATCCGCGCGCACACGTCGGCATACTCCTTGTGATAGACTGGCAGGGCGGTACACAAGACCGCATCGTCAAACGGCCGCCCGGAAACGTGGATGCGCCTCCCGTTCAAATAAGCCCCTTTTCCTTTCTCGGCATAGAAGAGCTCGTCCGTACGGGGGAGGAAGACCACGCCCATCCGCATCTCGCCCTGTTGCGCCAGCCCCACCGAGATGGCGCACTGGTCGATGCCCCGGCTGTAGTTGGCGGTACCGTCTATCGGGTCGATAATCCAGATGTATTCGTGCTCCAGGTCCTGCCTGTCCTTCTCCTCGCACAGAAAACCCGCACCGGGCATCAGTTCCGACAGCCGCTCGCACAGGAAGTTCTGCACCGCCACATCCGACGAGGTCACGATGTTCGCACATCCTTCCTTCTGTTCAATCTCAAATCCGTCGGTGACCATCAGACCTGCTGCGTCACGCACCACACGGATCAATTGCGTCATTGTTATCATATAATCTTCATTTTAGTCCAAATCCACCGTGGTATCATCTGCCAGAAGAACACCAGGACACGATAGAGCCCATTGACGGTGACCACGGTCTTGCGCCGTTCGAGGGCCTCCACCATGTCACGGGCCACCTTCCCCGCATCGAGCTGCAGAGGGAAATCACTTCCTGCTATCAGCGGTGTCCTGACAAATCCGGGCCGGATGTCGGTCAGGTGAATGTTGTGTAGGCCCTTGATGCTCTTCAGTTGGCAGAGGCTTTCCAGGTAATGGCTGGTGAAGCGTTTGGAGGCGGAATAGGCCGGTGCCGCTCCCAGCCCTTTGGTCCGGGCGATGGAACTGATGACGGCAATCTGCCCGTCGGTAGCCGGATGGCGTTCGAAATACCGGAACGCCTCACCTACCAGACGCGCCATGCCGAGACAGTTGGTCGTGATGGTCTTCAGTTCCTTATCCGCATCGAGGGCGACATTCTGATACCCGATGCCGGAACTGTGAAAATACAGGTCCATCCCCCCGAGCCGGGCGATGAGCCGGTGCAAACCGTCGGTAGCCTGATCAGTGGTGACATCAATCACCTCATAGGCCACGATGCCGTCGGTCTCGGCCACCATCCGGGACAGTATCTCTTCCCTCCTGCCAGCGACACCGACCCTCCATCCCCGCTGCGCCAGGAGCCGGGCCACCTCGCAGCCTATGCCGGAGGTGGCTCCCATTACAATCGCCGATTTATCACGCAGAGCATCCATCGTTCGTCTTTAAATGTTTCCAGTCTCTTTTTTGATTAGTTTATGTCCAATAGTGGCCACGTCTGCCTCTTTGAGGCAATGTGGGACAAACACAGCCAGAATCCGGTAAGTGCCGTCCGGCATTATCAGGACACCTGCATCATTTCGGTCCTGCCGATGCTCCTGGGTTGGGAAACCGGTGCCTGTCTTGTGGACAAAAACAGCTCCCTTCGGAATGACGGATGTTATTCGTTCTGCCCCCGTTTGGCAAGCGCTCATGGTGTCCCATACAAAACGGAAGTACTCATCCTGTTCCTTATGGTGGTAGAACCAATCGAACAGTCGCGCCAGCCCTTTAGGTGTGCAGTTATTATCGGCCGCACGCTGTGGATGTAGGCCCATCTCACGTTCCGTCCATCGCAGGTGTATCTCCGTAAAGCCAAGTGCCTGGAGATACTCTTCCACCTTCTCTGGACCGCCGAAGCGTCTGAACAAGAGGTCACAGGCATTGTTGTCACTCTGTGCCAGTGACAACTCCAACAGTTCTGCATACGAAAAATCCCTTTCACGGTCGAACATCTTCAGCATCGGTGACCAAGTGGACTGCACCAACTCTTCTTTCTTGACCGCAAGGGTTTCATGCAGTGGGATGGAACGTTGCTTCAAACATGCTGCGACAAAAATGGCTTGTGGAAACTTCATGAGGCTGTGCATCGCAAAGGGTTCGTCCGTCCTGACTCCGGTAGCTTCACCATCCACATACAGACACGCTCCATAATTGTCTGTCAAACGGTCCTGCCCATCCATAGCTTTTGATGGTAGAAATCCGGGAGCAGGCAGGTGCATGCCATACAGGGTCAGGTGGTGCTCACGGGCATATTTCAGGAGGCGGAGGCGTGATTCCCTTGCCGCAGCGGCATCCATGTCATAGGTGGGGCAATATTCAGGATGCTCCAGCTGAAGCGCCGCTCCGTGGATAAGGTCAGCAATGACCAGGATGCTGTCTTTCTGGAACACGGTGTGACCCGGCGTATGGCCATAGGCCGCAAGGGTCAGGACACCACCCTCCAGCGTATCACCCGCCTCGAAGAGGTGCAACCGCTCCTTGTAGGCTTCGAGCACGCTCTTCGCCAGCCGGCTCCGTTCGCCCTCCATCGTCTGCCAAGCCTCAGCCTCCACCCGGTTGACGTACACCTCCGCCTTCGGGAAGACCACCTGCCCCTCTTTCAGCAGACCACCGATGTGGTCGGGGTGGAGATGCGTGACGTAAATCAGCCGCAGCTCCTCGGGGGCCGTTCCCAACTCCTTCAACTTCGGCACGAGCTGGCTGAAGGGGGCGCCCAGCCCCGCATCAAGCAATATCTTCTTTCCTTCCGTCTGGAGCAGGAAACAATTCATTCCTGACGGTACTCCCTCTTGCAGCCCAAGCGCACGCCAAAGCGAGTCGGGCACCTCGGGATACAGCTTGTGCGGTTGCAGCGTAGGTCCCGGCTTGTCCGCTATCCACGTGATGACGGTCGGCTCCCGGTCTGCGGCAGCCTGTTGTGGTTGGTGTGCGCAGGCGGCCAGCATGAGCAGTCCTGACGCAATGATTCCTGTTTTCTTCATAATCCACTTCTTTAGTAGGTGATGCGATGATTTTCCTACTTAATCATGACACAAAAGTAGCCATTT
>CAMAFR010000090.1 GCA_945833835.1 uncultured Bacteroides sp. | reverse complement strand
AAGCGATAGCAAATGCCATCATCCATAGGGATTATATGCAGATGGGAAGTGAAATTCACATAGATATGTATGACGACCGTTTGGAAATATATTCACCTGGAGGAATGATGGACGGCAGTCTTATCCAGCAGTTAAACCCCCTTTCTGTCCCATCCAAAAGAAGAAATCCATTGTTGGCTGATTTCTTCAGTAGATTGGGACTTATGGAGAGACGAGGCAGCGGAATGAAGAAGATCATAAACACATATAGGCTTTATGAGCATCTTTCAGACTGCCATGCACCAGAATTTACCTCCAATGCTTCTGAATTTCACGTGACTCTATGGAACTTGAATTATAAGGGTGAGATAATGGAAGATCTCACGGCAGACAACATCCCCTTAATACAAGAGTTCGCAAAAGACAACGGCGAAGTGGTCGTAAAAGAGTTCGTAAAAGAGCCGTCCAAGTTCGCAAAAGAGTTCATAAAAGCAAGTCGCCAAATTTATAAGCTGATTTCCCAAAATCCGCAAATCAGTGCTATGCAAATGAGTGAAAGCATGGGACTATCCCACCGTCAAGTTCAGAAATATCTGAGACGTCTTCAAGAATTAGGAAAGATAGCTCATGTAGGAGGGCGCAAAATGGGAGAATGGAAGATTATCGATGAAGAATACGAGGGATTCTTTGATAGGATATAATAAAGTCTTGGTTTTTCTGAAAAAAAATAATATACAGATTAGATATGTACCTTTCAAAACTTAGACTCTGGAACTTCAGAAAATATAGTGAAGGGCATGATGGAAATCCTGGACTAGAAGTGCATTTCCACAATGGTTTGAATGTGCTTGTAGGAGAGAACGACTCTGGCAAAACGGCTATTGTGGATGCTATACGCTATGCGTTGAAAACGCAAAGTGGAGAGTACATTCAATTTGATGATAAAGATTTCTATCAAGATGCCCAAGGAAACAGAAAGGATGAGTTTAAGATCGAGTGTGTGTTTGATGGGTTGAATGAGCAAGATTCTGGATTGTTCTGGGAATGGCTGTCATGGAACGAAGAAAAGACAAGGTATTGTTCCCTGCCTATATGCAGGACATTCCCGACTACCGTCCCATCTACGACCTGCTGCAAAAGAGCCAGTACGGTGTGCGGTTCTACGGCGGGGGCATCTATGAAGACATGCTGGAAATGCTGGACGAACTGGACAAGACGGAACGCACCGCACGCATCATCTGTCTGCTCCGTATGCTCGACAGGCTGCACCGATGCCGCCGCACCGAACTGCTGTCTGACACGGCATACAACAGTGCCAACCTCATGCCCGATGCCGAAGAGCCTGTCAACAAAGTCTATGCCTACCTGTACAACCACTTCAAGGAGGATATCTCCCTGCAAGACATCGCCGGGTACGTCAAGCAAAACCCGTCTGCACTGTGCCGCTACTTCAAGCAGCGCACGGACAAGAGCATCTTCCAATGCCTTGCCGAGATACGGATAGAACACGCCTGCAAGCTGCTGGCCTATTCGGGCATGACGATCTCGCAGGTGGCATACGAATCGGGATACAATAGTCTGACTCACTTCATCGCCCAATTTGAAAGGCTCACGAAGCGCAAACCGTCTGCATACCGGGCTCAAATCAAGCTATGACCGCTGGTGCTACCCCATCAATGGGAAAAGGTCAGACATACACACAATATTATCTGCCATTTCTTGCGTTTACCACAGAGAAATTCCGTAACTTTAGGCCTCAGCAACATATCAAACCCACATTGCGCTATAAGAAGATTATTATGGATGGCCTTTGCCCTGTGCTGGGAAATAGGATGCGCAGCAGCAGGCGTGACCTCTCCCGACAGCCTGATATGGTTGAAAGGGATCGTGAAAGACGCCCACACGAAAAAGCGGCTTGCGAATGTCAACGTGTACATCCCTGGAAAGGACATCGGTACGATGACCAATGGGGACGGGGTGTTCTCCTTGAAGATACCCTGGGAGGATGCGACGGGGAAGCTGCTCTTGTCCTGCCTGGGATATGCCAACAGCAGCCTGCCATGCACCCACTTTACCGGCCATCCGGCAGAGGCCACGGCCTTCCTAACACCCACCGCCCGGGTACTGGGCGAAGTGACGGTCTACGGCGGCGATGCGAAAAGCCTGGTCAGCGAGGCCCTCCAAAAGACGGATGCCAACTACCCTCTCCGCCCCCACCTGCTGACCATGTTCTACCGCGAAACCATCATGAAGGGCAACCGCTTTGTGGGCATCTCTGAAGGTGTCATGGAGGTCTTCAAGGACAGCTATAAGAGGCGTTCTGTAGCGAAAGACAGGGTCAGGATGCAGCGGGGACGGAGACTGCTCAGCCAAAAAACGAAAGACACACTGGCGGTCAAGGTGCAGGGAGGCCCCATGCTGTCCGTCTATCTGGATGTCATCAAAAACGAAGATGCTGTCTTCGACCACGAAAGCATGGCCTATTATGCTTTCCGGCACGAGCGCATCGAGATGCTCGACGACCGTCTGCACTATGTGGTCAGCTTCCGACCGACCGTCCGTCTGGAGTATCCGCTCTATTCCGGACAGCTGTACATTGACCTCCAAAACCTGTGCCTCACACGGGCGGAATTGTCGATGGATGTGAGCGATGTGGAGAAAGCCAACAAGGCGGTACTGAGGAAAAGGCCGTCGGGCTTGCGCTTCCGTTGCAAGGAGTTGAGTTTCGTGGTCGCCTATCGCCGGCACGGGGAGCGTTCGTGTCTGGATTATGTCAGGAACACCATCCGTTTCAAGTGCGACTGGAAACGGCGGCTGTTCTCGTCGGCTTATACTGCGGTAGCGGAAATGGTGGCGGTAGACATCGTCGACAGTCCGGCCAACCCCATCCCTGCAGCCGAGTCGTACAGCAACAAGCAGCCGTTCAGCGACCAGACCACACAAGACTGGGACACGGATTTTTGGAAAGACTATAACATCATCGAACCGACCGAATCGCTGGAGAAGGCTGTGAAAAAACTGCGAAAGCCCTTGCGCATTTCCGAAATAGACAGTAAATTCACATTATTAAAAAACCATTAACCAATGAATAGGCTATGAACAAGAAAGAGATTGCTTTTTGTGGTGTGACCCTGAACGGGTTCTTGATGTTGTTTGTGATTCTTGTGTTGTTTGTGCTCAGTGTGACGGCGTTTGTCATCGGTGTAGAAGATGACAGTGTCCCCATGAGCTGTGGGGGTGCTTTGCTCTTTGCGCTGAGCACGGTGATGTGTGCCGGCTTTGTGATGCTCGAACCGGGAGAGGCACGCCTGATGATGTTTTTCGGTGCCTACCATGGCACCTTCAGCAAAACGGGCTTCTATTGGGTCCACCCGTTCATCACGACAAAACGACTCTCGCTGCGGGCACGCAACCTGGATGCCGATCCGATTAAGGTGAATGACCAGGTGGGCAATCCGGTGATGATAGGGCTGGTATTGGTCTGGAAACTGTGCGACACCTATAAAGCCATGTTCGAGATTGACGCACAGACAATGGCCAAGAATCCGAACGCCATCGGCACCGATGTGAAAAGCATCATGAACGCGCTGGAACAGTTCGTAAAGACACAGAGCGACGCGGCATTGCGCCAAGTGGCGGGACAGTATGCCTACGATGACGTGGACGGAAAGACCAACGGGCTGACCCTGCGGGGCGGAGGCGAGGAAATCAACCAGCAACTGGAACAGAAACTGAATGAACGTCTGGCGATTGCCGGCATTGAGGTGGTAGAGGCCCGCATCAACTATCTGGCCTATGCTCCCGAGATAGCGGCGGTCATGCTGCGCCGGCAACAGGCCTCGGCCGTGATTTCCGCCCGGGAGAAGATTGTGGAAGGGGCGGTCTCGATGGTGAAGATGGCGCTGGACAGACTGGCCGAAGAACAGGTCGTGGAGCTGGACGATGACAAGAAGGCGGCGATGGTCAGCAACCTGATGGTCGTGCTCTGTGGCGAAGACTCCGCACAACCCATCGTCAACACCAGCACCCTATAATCCATGAGCGGCATAGATACTGTAAAACACGAAAGAGGGTGTACCGAAACATCGATACACCCTCTTCTCAGGATACAGCGGAGAGAACGAGATTCGAACTCGTGATACGCTTTTGGCGTATACACGCTTTCCAGGCGTGCCTCTTCAACCACTCGAGCACCTCTCCTTGTGTTTGCGGGTGCAAAGATAGGTTTTTCTTTCGAACCGGCCAAATATTTGGCCGAAAATTACGCGAAGAAGCTACGGTTCTCCCCCACCGCTCAGCGGCGTTTGTCCTTCCCTTTCGGGCTGTTGCGCAAAGTCTGATACTTCTGGTACTGCTCGTCCGTCAGGATAGCCTTGATTTTCGCGTCCGCTTCGGCACGCTTCTTTTCCATCTCCTCGCGTGACGGACGTTCACCCGATTCCGACCTGGCCGGACGCATCCCTTCCATCACTGCCTTGAACTGCTTTGCCTGGTCTTCATTCAGTCCCAACTCCGTCACCATTTGTTCCGTCTGCTTCGAAGGGTCAGGACGGTTTCCACGTTCAGCTTTCTGTGCCATACCTGCGGCTGTGCCCATGAACAGCAAGGCCGCCAACATTACGATTCTTTTTCTCATATACATCTTGAATAAAAGTTCTTGCCCTTTTG
>CAMAFR010000089.1 GCA_945833835.1 uncultured Bacteroides sp. | reverse complement strand
AAATACAACAACAATGCACCAGAAAGTTTCCAGATAGGGGTTGGTTTTTAAGGTAAAAGATACAGGATAACAAAAAAACGCAAGGACGACAAGCAACGCTTGCCAATACAGAATACAACCTACAAATACAACGATTTATGAAAAAGATTGAAGCAATTATCCGCAGGACCAAGTTCGAGGACGTGCGCGACGCGCTGCTGGAGGCGGACATCGAATGGTTCTCCTATTATGAGGTGAGAGGTATCGGAAAGACGCGCGAAGGGCGCATCTACCGTGGCGTGGTCTATGACACCAGCTCTATCGAGCGCATCCTCCTTTCTATCGTCGTACGCGAGAAGAACGTCGAAAAGACCGTGCAGGCCATCCTCAAGGCCGCCCAGACCGGCGAGATAGGCGATGGGCGCATCTTCATCATCCCCATCGAGGACGCCGTGCGCATCCGCACCGGCGAGCGCGGAGACATCGCCCTCTACAACGCGGAGCAGGAGAAATAAAGCGGGGACAGACAGACCCTCAGCGAAAAGTAAAAACAAAATCAAGTACAACTAAACGGATATTTATTTTATGAAAGCAGATAGCAAGAGCATACTGAAGGGCCTCGGAGCACTGGTATGCGGCACTTTCCTGATGCCGGCAACGGCAATGGCACAAGAGGCGGCCGACGCCGCCACCGACGCGACGACAGAACTGGCGACGGGCATCAACACCGTGTGGATGCTGCTGGCCGCCATGCTGGTCTTCTTCATGCAGCCGGGCTTCGCCCTGGTCGAGGCCGGCTTCACCCGCACCAAGAACACCGCCAACATCCTGATGAAGAACCTCGTCGACTTCATGTTCGGGTCGCTGCTCTTCTGGTTCGTGGGCTTCGGGCTGATGTTCGGCGCCGGCAGTTTCGCCGGGATGCCCCATTTCATTGACCTCGACCTGATGGACAGCCTGATAGACAACGGCCTGCCCATCGAAGGGTTCCTGATTTTCCAGACCGTGTTCTGCGCCACCTCGGCCACCATCGTGTCCGGCGCCATGGCCGAGCGCACCAAATTCTCCATGTACCTGGTGTACACCATCTTCATCAGTGTGCTCATCTACCCCATCTCGGGCCACTGGACCTGGGGCGGCGGTTGGCTCATGGACGCTGCCGAGGACTCGTTCATGATGAAGACCTTCGGCTACGCCTCGCATGACTTTGCCGGCTCTATGGTGGTACACTCCGTGGGCGGCTGGATTGCCCTGGTGGGCGCGGCCATCCTGGGCCCCCGTATGGGCAAGTTCGGCAAAGACGGCCAGGCACGCGCCATTCCCGGCCATAACCTCACGATAGCCGCCCTGGGTGTCTTCATCCTCTGGTTCGGCTGGTTCGGCTTCAACCCCGGCTCGCAGCTGGCCGCCGCTACCTACGATGACCAGACCGCCATCTCGCACGTCTTCCTCACCACGAACCTGGCCGCCTGCGCAGGTGGTTTCCTGGCCCTGGTGGTGAGCTGGATGAAGTTCGGCAAACCGTCGCTCTCACTGACCCTCAACGGCATCCTGGCCGGACTGGTGGGCATCACCGCCGGTTGCGACGTGGTGTCGCCCCTGGGCTCGGCCATCATCGGCGCCGTGTGTGGCATCGTGATGATTTATGCCGTAGAGTTCATCGAGCACAAGCTGAAGATTGACGACCCCGTGGGCGCCTCTTCCGTACACGGCGTGTGCGGCACGCTGGGCACCATCCTCGTAGGGCTCTTCGCCACCGAGGGCGGCACGTTCTACGGCGGCGGCTTCGGATTCCTGGCCGCACAGACCTTCGCCTCGGTCGTGGTGGCGGCATGGGCGGCCCTGATGGGATTCATCATCTTCAAGGGTCTTGACAAGCTGCACGGCCTCCGCGTACCGGCACGCATCGAAGAAGAAGGACTCGACATCTACGAGCACGGCGAATCGGCCTATAACCATTGACCCCTACGCCCCGCAGGGGGAGGCGGCTCTGCAGAAGCACTCCCCCTGCTCTCCCTACGCATTGATTATCGATTGAAAAACAGCGTTATATACCAACAAAAAAAGTACAAATCTCACTAAACAAAAACCAATATGTCAACATTAAGATTCAGAGTTGTAGAGAAAGCATTCCAAGCGAAACCGCTGGAGGTGAAGAACCCCGCACAACGGCCGAGCGAATATTTCGGCAAGTATGTCTTCAACCGTGAGAAAATGTTCAAGTACCTGCCCAGCAGCGTCTATGCCAAGCTGGTGGACGCGATGGACAACGGGGCTGTATTAGACCGCGACATCGCCGACAAGGTGGCCGAAGGCATGAAGCGCTGGGCCACCGAGCTGGGCGTGACCCACTATACGCACTGGTTCCAGCCGCTCACCGAAGGAACCGCCGAGAAGCACGATGCCTTTGTGGAGCACGACGGCAAGGGCGGCATGATGGAGGAGTTCTCGGGCAAGCTCCTCGTGCAGCAGGAACCGGATGCCTCTTCTTTCCCCAACGGCGGTATCCGCAACACCTTCGAGGCCCGAGGCTACAGTGCATGGGACCCCTCGTCGCCCGTCTTTGTGGTAGACGACACCCTGTGCATCCCGACGGTCTTCATCGCCTATACCGGTGAGTCACTCGACTATAAGGCTCCGCTGCTCAAGGCCCTGCGTGCCGTGAACAAGGCGGCGGTGGAGGTGTGCCACTACTTCGACCCGAAGGTGAAGAAGGTCATGGCCTACCTGGGCTGGGAACAGGAGTACTTCCTGGTGGACGAGGGCCTCTACGCCGCACGCCCCGACCTGCTGCTCACCGGCCGTACCCTGATGGGGCACGAGGCCTCCAAGAACCAGCAGCTGGAAGACCACTATTTCGGTGCCATCCCCGCCCGTGTGGCCGCCTTCATGAAAGACCTCGAAATCCAGGCCCTGGAGCTGGGCATCCCTGTCAAGACCCGTCATAACGAGGTGGCCCCCAACCAGTTCGAGCTGGCCCCCATCTTCGAGGAGTGCAACCTGGCCGTCGACCACAACATGCTCATCATGTCGCTCATGCGCCGCGTGGCCCGCAACCACGGCTTCCGCGTGCTGCTGCACGAGAAACCCTTCAAAGGGGTCAACGGCTCGGGCAAGCACAACAACTGGTCGCTCGGCACGGACACCGGCGTGCTGCTGATGGCACCGGGCAAGACCTCCGAGGAGAACCTGCGCTTCATCACCTTCATCGTGAACACGCTGATGGCCGTCTACCGTCATAACGGGCTGCTCAAGGCCTCTATCATGAGCGCCACCAACGCCCACCGTCTGGGGGCCAACGAGGCGCCTCCCGCCATCATCTCGTCGTTCCTGGGCAGCCAGCTGAGCCGCGTGCTCGACCACATGGAAGTGAGCGCCACCGACGAGCTGATCTCGCTGGGCGGCAAGCACGGCATGAAGCTGGACATCCCGCAAATCCCCGAGCTACTGATTGACAACACCGACCGCAACCGCACGTCGCCCTTCGCCTTCACGGGCAACCGCTTCGAGTTCCGTGCCGTAGGTTCGGAGGCCAACTGTGCCAGCGCGATGATTGCCCTCAACACGGCCGTGGCCGAGCAGCTCATCGAGTTCAAGCAGGCTGTGGATGCCCTCATCGAGAAGGGCGAGCCCAAGATTTCGGCCATCATCCAGGTGGTGCGCGACTACATCAAGCAGTGCAAGCCCATCCGTTTCGACGGCAACGGCTACAGCGAGGAGTGGAAGGAAGAGGCGGCACGCCGCGGTCTGGACTGCGAGACCAGCTGTCCGCTCATCTTCGACCGTTATCTGACGCCCGACAGCATCCGGATGTTCGAGGCCGCCGGGGTCATGACGCAGAAGGAGCTGGAGGCCCGCAACGAGGTGAAGTGGGAGACCTACACCAAGAAGATACAGATCGAGGCCCGCGTGCTGGGCGACCTGGTGATGAACCACATCGTGCCCATCGCCATCAAGTACCAGAGCAAGCTCATCGACAATGTCTTCAAGATGAAGAGCCTGTTCGCCGCCGATGAGGCCGAGAGCCTGAGCGCGGAGAACCTGGCCATCATCCGGAAAATCTCGGCCCATACGTCCTACATCAAAGAGCACGTGGATGCCATGGTAGAAGCCCGCAAGGTGGCCAACAAGATTACGGACGAGCGCGAGAAGGCCATCGCTTACCACGACACCATCGCCCCGATGCTGGAGGAAATCCGTTACCACATCGACAAGCTGGAGCTCATCGTGGACGACCAGATGTGGACACTCCCCAAATACAGAGAGCTGCTTTTCATTAGATAGTGTTTTGTATCAAGACACATTACCTCTAATTTTATTTCTTATTGGTTGTTTGACAGGTCCGGCTGCTCCGTGAGGAACGGCCGGGCCTTTTTTTAATTAAATGAAGAGTGAAGAATCGCTGGCGAGGTGCTTTGCCTTTCTTACCTTTCGTTTGCATCTTCCCCTGTCATGCTGAACGCAGTGAAGCATCTGTCCGACTGCGCAGCTTATCCCGTAGCGGTTTACAGATCCTTCGCTGTCGCTCAGGATGACAGAGGGGAAGGAAGTGCGGAAGGGCAAGGCAAGGAGCCGCTCAGCGATTCTTCATTCTTCACTCTTCATTTGGATGCCGCAGCGGTTTACAGATGTAGAGTGAAAAATTGAAGGGTGAAGAATCGCTCGCGCGGTTCCTCACCCTTCTTCCCTTCCATTTACACCTTTCTCTCTGTCATGTTGAGCGCAGCGAAACATCTGTCCAATTGCGCAGCAGATGCCGCAGCGGTTTACAGAT
>CAMAFR010000088.1 GCA_945833835.1 uncultured Bacteroides sp. | reverse complement strand
GAGAACGAGAGCGAACTGGAAGCCTTCTTCTGGAACACGCCGCAGGTGGAGAACTATGTCATCGAGGAGTTCGTCACCGGTGACATCTGCACGTACGACGCCGTCATCAACTCCAAAGGCGAGCCGCTCGTAGAGTCAATGTGCGTCTGCCCGCCCAGCATCGCCGACATTGTGAACAACAACCTCGACTCTACCTATTACGTCGAAAAGAACATGTCGGAAAACCTGCGCTTCTGGGGACGTCGCACCGTAGAGGCGTTCGGCGTGAAATCGAGATTCGTACACCTGGAATTCTTCCGGCTCAACAAGGCCCACCGAGGTCTGGGCGAGGTAGGCGACTTCGTGGCACTCGAAGTCAACATGCGTCCCGGCGGCGGCTATACCCCCGACATGATCAACTATGCCCACAACATCTCCATGTTCAAGATCTGGGCGGACATGATTGCCTTCGACTACCGCACGACTCCCGACCCGCACGACGACTATTACTGCGTATTCGCCGGACGGCGTGACAACGTGCAGTATGTGCTGGATCATAACGCCATGCTGTCCAAATACAGTTATGCCATGATGATGAGCCCCCGCATCGCCAAGGCCCTCTCGGGTGCCATGGGCGACCAGGCCTACATCGCACGGTTCCGGACAGCGGAAGAACGGGATGCCTTCCTCTATGATGCCTGCAACAGAATTTAATGAACGGTCTTTTTTTTGAAGAACATTATATATATAAGTAGAACAATGCATATAGAATATCACAAATGGTGGAGCCAGAACCTCTGCCGCGACATGGAATACAAAGTTTTCGGCCACGACGGACAGGCCTTCATCGCTTTCCCCTGCCAAGACGGACGCTACTACGACTGGGAGAACTATGGCATGATTGCCACCCTCTCTCCGTTCATTGACAGTGGCCGGATCAGAATCATCTGTGTGGACGGCATCGACTGGGAGACCTGGTCGAACAAAGGGGGCGACAAGCGCTGGAGAATCGAGCAGCATGAACGCTGGTTCCGCTACATCACCGACGAGCTCCTGCCCAACATCAAACAGAACGACCAGCAGATGTTCATCACCACCGGTTGCTCTATGGGCGGATTCCATGCCGCCAACTTCTTCTTCCGCCGCCCCGACCTGTTCAACGGCATGCTGGCCATGAGCGGCCTCTATCATGCCGCCTACGGATTCGACGGCTATATGGACGGACTGGTCTACGAGAACTCGCCGCAGGACTTCCTGCAGCAGATGCCCTCAGACCATCCGTGGATGCAGGCGTACAGACAACGCAAGATTATCTTCTGCGTGGGGCAAGGACGTTGGGAAGACGACCTGCTGTGGAGCACGCGCGAAATGGACCGCATCCTGAAGGAGAAAGGCGTGAACAACGCCTGGTTTGACTACTGGGGCTATGACGTAGACCACGACTGGCCTTTCTGGAGGCAACAGGCTCCGTACTTTATCGACAAGCTGTTGCAGCAATAACCTTCGGGGGAAGGCTCCGCTTCCGGCTGTCAGCCCCCCAACCAGCCAACTGCCTGCGCCAGGCGATGTGTCCACGCAGGCAGTTGGCCTGATTTTTTCCTGATTTAACCCTCTTCTTATACGTATGAAAAGACTCAGAACCTTGTTGGGAGGCATCTCCCTACTGTTGACGGGCCTGTGCGCCTGTACCCCCGCCGCCAAGGAATGGCAGTTGGTGTGGGAGGAGAATTTCGACCAGTCCGCCACCTTCGATACCGCCGTATGGAGCAAAATACCTCGTGGCACCGCCGACTGGAACAACTATATGTCCGATTGGGACTCACTCTATGCGGTACGCCACGGCCATCTGGTATTGCGCGGCATCCGCAACACGACCCTGCCGGGTGATACAGCCGCCTACCTTACCGGTGGTGTCTTCACCCAAGGCAAGAAAAGCTTCATGGACGGACGGTTGGAAATCCGTGCCAAGCTGAACGGGGCAACGGGTGCCTGGCCGGCCTTCTGGCTCCTCCCCGAAGAAGGGAAATGGCCCATGGGCGGCGAGATAGACATCATGGAACGGCTCAGCCACGACAGCATCGCCTACCAGACGGTCCACTCCCACTACACCTACGACCTGGGCTTCCAAGACACCCCTCCCCACGGGAGTACCGGCCCCATCTGTCCTTCCGACTACAATGTCTACGCCGTCGAGCTGCATGCCGACAGCCTCTGCTTCTACATCAACGGCCAACACACCTTCACCTACCCTCGCATCGAGACAGAGCAAGAAGGGCAATTCCCCTTCCACCAACCGTTCTACCTCTTGCTCGACATGCAGCTGGGAGGCAGCTGGGTAGGCCGTATCGACCCGGAGCAACTCCCGGTAGAGATGTATATCGACTGGGTAAGGTTCTATCAGCGGCGATGACAGGATAGATGGGGTTGATAGCCTACTTCTACGTTCAGCCTGGGCTGAACGGTCATAGCAATAGTAATTGTTTGCATTTTCAGTTCACTGCTCAGACCGTTCAGCCCAGGCTGAACGATACGTATCTTTCTTTTCTTCGCTATTTTTATTTACGACATCATTCAACTTCTTACTCGTTCCTGCTGTACGTCCTGTTCTTGTTTCCCCCATGTGCCTGCAGATAACCGAACTCAGTCAACTGGCGCAGATAGCGTTTGGCCGTCGTTTCAGAAAACCCGAATTCGCTGACTATCGTTGCCGTGTTTATCTGATCTTTATCGGCCATGAATGCAAGAATATCGGCCAGTTTACGTGCCAATGAGAGGTTAATCGACCATTTATCGACCATTTCCTTCTCATAATGGGGTATATCGACCATTTCCGATGCAATATCCTTGATAAATTGGTCGATATCCTGTTTGAGATGGCTGCAATGGAGTTGGGTCATGCAGTTAAAGAGAATCTCCATATCTTCCTCCTCTCTTGTGTCGATGAGTGCCTGGATGTATGCTGCCTTGTCTTCCCTCAGCACTTTGGTTGGCAGTACGTCATATTCCATTTGCAGCAGGTTCATCAGCAGGCGGCAGGTCCTGCCATTACCGTCTGCCCATGGATGTATGGTGACAAGCTCATAGTGCGCCCAGAAACTCAACTCGTAGATGGCAACAATGTCTGTGGTGTCGAGAGCCTTGCGGCGTGCGTTCAACTCCCGGCAGAAAGTTTCCAGCCTTTGTGGGACTTTCAGATAGTTCATGTACGATTTTTCTCCTGCACCTGCCGTCACGTTCAGTTTCCGCAGTTCGCCCTTCGAGGAATCGAATGTTCCCCCCAGAGAGTTATACTCCACACCTGTCCTTGCCATGACTTTACCGGCAAGGGTGATGAGCGAGTCGGTCGTTATCGCTGGATGACGTTTTATCCATACGCGCCCATAGTCGTATGCCGCCTTCAGGTCAAGGTTCATGTTCTGCTCAACAATGGTGCGCTTGCCCGACGTTATACCCTCGTCAAACAGTAGCTGTGCCTCTACCTCAGTCACCGTACTGCCCTCAAGGGCCGTTGAGTGAGTGATGATAGAGTACAGATAGAACTTCTCATAGTCCAACTGGTTGGAGATCCCCAACACTTTATGTCGGGCTATCAGTTGCTGCAATAGGTCTTTATTCTCTTGTGTCATATACCTTATTTTTATTATTCAAACCAATACTGCATACGTGATACCAGCAAGTTTTCGAAGTCACTGATTGCCCGTTGTACCTCTGCCCGAAGGATCTGCAAGCATCAAGCGGGTGTATTCAGATGCTTCACTGCGTTCAGCATGACAAAAGGACCATTCTTTTTCAGGTGCTCATCTACCGATTATTCAGCGCACCTTGAAATTGAAGTACGTGTCGGGGAAGGGCTCGTCGGCCAGGGTGAAGTGCCACCATTCACTGTCGAGCGGACGGAAGCCGTGGCGCAACATGGCCTCGCGCAGCAGCAGGCGGTTGGCCTTCTGCTCGGCAGTGACACCCTCGAAGTCCGGATGCGAGCGTTCGCCGAACCAGTCGAAAGTGCCGCCCATGTCCACCTCCTTGCCGGTACGCTCGTCCAGCAGCGTGAGGTCTACCGTCGACCCGCGCGAATGTCCCGAACGGGCCATGATGTACTCGCGCTCGAACAGTTCCGACTTCGGCACATCCGGATAGAAAAAGTCCTTCATCCGGGTGTCCTCCACATCGGCCGCCCAACGCACAAAGTGGTCTACGGCACACTGCGGACGGTAGGCGTCATACACCTTCAGGCGGTAGCCGCGCGCCCGCACCTCGTCACTCACCTCCTTCAGCGCGGCGGCGGCCCGACGTGTCATGACGGCGACAGGCGCCTCGTAGCCGTCTATCCGCTCTCCCACAAAATTGTAGGTGGAATGGTAGCGTATCTCCTGGACGATGTCGGGGACAGCCTCCGCCAACACCACAAAATCTGCCGGCATCTGTTCCTCCTGCACCGTGCCTTTTGAACGGTCGGCAGTGCAGGCGCACAAAGTGCCCAGCGTCAGGGACAGGCAAAGCAGCCCCACAGAAAACCAATTGCTTCTTTTTCTCATGCTCATACTTATATCTGCTTTAAAGGTTACACGTTTCATCGTTCGGTGTCTGTGTGCATAGTTAGACATTTTACCCGAACCGTGCAAGCCGCCACCGGTGTTTTTTCCGCCCCGCCGCTTTTTTCCGCTCCTCCAGGCCGTAGCTCTGCCGCAAGGCCATAAAAGATGAAGCGGAAGCCATCGGATATAAACGACAAAAACACACGGAATTTGTCGTCTATATCCGACAAGCAAAGAAAGCATTCGAAGGGGAACAGCAAAAGACACCTTTTGTTTCCATGAACGAGGTGGATGCCGACTTCTGTCGTGGCTTCCTCCGATTCCTTGCAACAGCAAAGAACAATCATGTCAAGAAGTTAGTAAAGGCAGTAGGGATAGAGAAGAAGGTCTCTTTCCATTGCACAAGACATCTACAATCTTCTTTCCTGTTGAAAAACAAAATAATCATTTGTAAAACAACACTATTTTGCCTCAGAATGTCACTATAGCCCACTAATTTTGCCTAATTCGCTAATTTTATTGAAAGTTTCACCCACAACATAGCATCTATTCCAATTATAATATGTATACTTGTACAATATTGGACTGGAGGCGACTGGACGGGAAGAAGACATCAACAGTCGATTTGTATAAGAAGTGTGATTTCACGAAGAAGTCAT
>CAMAFR010000087.1 GCA_945833835.1 uncultured Bacteroides sp. | reverse complement strand
ATAAGATTATTTCCCTTCAAAATTAGTAAATTCTTAATTAAAGCAAAAGAAATGAGCTATTTTTTTTATCCTCCCTATTAAAAAGATAGTTTTTTATGGCAAAAGTCACAAAAATTGTTCAAAAAAAGGCCAACCCACCCCTACAATCCTGGGCAGGAAGTCGGGAATGGGTTGGCCGATGGGTCTGTCTGAGAGCGGCTATCAGGTGCTGCCGTCAGTCTATTCTGTCAAATCCGCAATAGGGAACCAATGCTTTCGGGATGCGGATGCCCTCGGGCGTCTGGTTGTTCTCCAGCAGGGCTGCCACGATGCGGGGCAGGGCCAAAGCCGATCCGTTCAATGTATGGCACAGTTCCGTTTTCTTTTCCGCCGTACGGTAGCGGCATTTCAGGCGGTTGGCCTGGTAAGTGTCGAAATTAGAGACAGAGCTGACCTCCAGCCAACGCTTCTGCGCCTCCGAATACACTTCAAAGTCATAGCAGATGGCTGCCGTGAAACTCATGTCGCCTCCACAAAGACGCAGGATGCGGTACGGCAATTCCAGCTTCTGCAGCAGTCTTTCCACATGATCCAACATTTCCTGATGCGACTGTTCGCTGTGTTCGGGCTTGTCAATACGGACCAGCTCCACTTTCGAGAACTCGTGCAGGCGGTTCAGTCCACGCACATCCTTGCCATACGATCCGGCTTCGCGGCGGAAACATTCCGTATAGGCGCAATTCATGATCGGGAGCTGTTTCTCATCCAGAATCACGTCACGATAGATGTTGGTCACTGGCACTTCGGCGGTAGGTATCAGATAGAGGTCGTCCAGCTCGCAGTGATACATCTGTCCTTCCTTGTCGGGCAGCTGGCCGGTCCCGTAGCCAGAAGCTGCATTGACCACCGTGGGAGGCATGATTTCCGTATATCCCGAGGCGCGGGCCTCGTCCAGGAAGAAATTGATCAGCGCGCGTTGCAGACGGGCACCCTTACCTTTATATACAGGGAAACCGGCACCGGCGATTTTCACGCCCAGGTCAAAGTCGATGATGTCATATTTCTTGGCCAGCTCCCAGTGCGGCAATGCGTTTTGGGGGAGTTCCGTCTCCATACCGCCTACCTTTACCACCAGATTGTCTTCGGCACCGGCCCCTTCGGGAACCAAGTCGTAGGGCACATTCGGAATGGTGTAGAGCAACGCCTGCAGTTCTTCGGCCGCCTTGTCCATGACCGCCTGCAGCTCTTTGCCCGCCTCCTTGCAGGCAGCCACCCGTGCTTTGGCAGCTGCGGCTTCTTCCTTTTTGCCTTCTTTCATCAAGGCTCCGATGCTTTTCGACAACGAGTTGACTTCTGCCAGATTCTTATCTAATTGGGCTTGTGCGCCACGTCTTGCGTCATTCAGTTCGAGCACTTTTGCCACGGCCTCCTTGGCGTTGGCAAAATGCTTCTTTTCCAATCCACGAATCACCTTGTCGGTGTTTTCTGTTATTTGTTTAATGGTAAGCATATCTTTTGTTTTTTGATATTTTCGTAAGTGGGTGCAAAGATATATTTTCTTGATTTCCGAGCAAAAAGAAACACGAGAATCTTTTTCAAGGGCAAAAGGAGCTCCGAGGCCGGCAACCGCCGGAAGACCGCCTTCCCTAAAGAATGCTTTGGCGCACCCTTACCAGCCGTTCGAGCAATCCTTCCAGCAAGTCCAGTTGCAGCATGTTGGCCCCGTCGCTTTTCGCCACGCCAGGATTCTCATGCGTTTCCATGAAGAGGCCGTCCACCCCGACAGCGACTCCGGCCTTGGCTACCGTCTCTATCAGTTGTGGCATACCTCCCGTCACTCCCGAAGTCTGGTTGGGCTGCTGCAACGAATGGGTCACATCCAAGATGACCGGATGGCCCAACGATTGCATTTCCGGGATGCCTCTATAATCCACTATCAGGTCGGTATAGCCGAAGGTGGTTCCGCGCTCCGTCAGCATCACCTGCCGGTTCCCCGCCTCCACCACCTTGTCGGCGGCAAAGCGCATGGCACCCGGCGAGAGGAACTGCCCTTTCTTGATGTTCACTATCTTTCCCGTCTTGGCTGCGGCCACCAGCAAATCGGTCTGCCGGCACAGGAAAGCCGGAATCTGCAACACATCCACGTAGGCTGCCGCCATGGCCGCCTCGTCTGCCCCATGAATGTCCGTCACTACCGGCACGCCGAACGTCTCCCGCACCTTGGCCAGCACCTTGAGCGCTTTTTCGTCGCCGATACCGGTAAACGAATCCAAGCGGGAGCGGTTGGCCTTCCGGTAAGAACCTTTGAACACATAAGGGATGTGCAGGCGGTCGGTTATCTTCACTACGCGCTCGGCTATCCGCAGCGCCATGTCTTCTCCTTCTATCACGCAGGGACCTGCCAGCAGGAAAAAGTTGTCACCCTGCTTCAGGTCGGCTATTGTCTGTATCATGTCGTTATTGGGGTATTATCAATGTCAATACTTCCGGGTCTATCGTTATCTCGATGGGGAAATGCCGCTGCTGCCAAATGCGCCCGTCCAGACTGATTTCTGCATTCTGGGCACGCAGAATGGTAATTTTGCGCGAACGGTAAGGCTTCACGGTCTTATGGTTCAGCAGGCGGCCCTGTTGCAGCATCCACAAGCCCGAAATCAGCTGCCGCAGTTCCGGCCGATAAATGAGCGACACATCCAGCCATCCGTTGTAAGGCACGGCACTCGGCGTCAGCCCATAGCCACGTCCGCTGCCAATGGCCACAGCCATCAGCCGGCCGCGTATATGCTCGCCGTTCACCTTCAGGTGCATCCGGTACAGCTTTCGCTCGAAGGCCACCAGGAACAGGGACGCCAGGTAGGAGATGAGGGGAATCCCCCAGAAACGCCGGGTCTCATTGGTAATCTTTACGATACGGGCCCCCAGACCTATATATACGGCATTCATGAAATAGCGGCTTTCGTGCTTCTCCCCGTCGAAACAGCAGAACCGTCCCACATCCACTTTCCGGAGCCGGCGATGAATCAGCACATCCACTGCCCGCCGATAGTCATCCGAATCCAGCCCCCAGAATTTGGCAAAGTCATTCCCGATGCCGTTGGGAATAATCCCCAAAGCTATACTGCTCTTGTCTGGTGCGTCAGAAAGCATGATTCCGTTGACGGCATCGTTCAACGCTCCGTCTCCTCCTACAATTACAATGGTCTTGTAGCCATTGTTGGCCAGGGTCCTGGCCAAACGTTCGACCGATCCGAACCCTTCCGACTGGACATAGTCGAACTGGACATCGCGGCTCTCCATATAGTCACGAATCTCTTTCCAACGCTTCTGTGCTTTCTTGCTTCCCGCCTTCGGATTGTAAATCACTCCCCAGCGCATAGGTTCTACAGCCATATTCTCTATACATTATTATATTGTAGTTCAATAATTCTGTTCACTTTCTCCTGCATGGACAGGGTGGCGTCTATCCAATGGATGCTGAATCCCCGCCGCTCCATCCCCCTGAACCATGTCATCTGCCGCTTGGCAAACTGGTGGATGGCTATTTCCAATTGGTGCACCATCTCCTCATAAGCAAGCTGCCCCGTCACATACAGTGTCAGGTATTTGTATTCCAGACCATAATAAATCAGGCTCTCAGGTGCGATGCCTTCGTCCAGCAGACGACGGACCTCCTCCACCATCCCCTCTTCCAGCCGTTGCCGCAAGCGTCGGGATATTCTTTCGCGCCTCAGTTCGCGGTCAATGTCCACACCGACTATCAGACTGTTCAAGGCAGGAAACGAACGTGCGTCAACCGGCTGCTGCCGGTAATACTCCTCAATCTCGATGGCCCTGACGGCCCGTTTGACCGTATCCACATCGGTCACATTGTGCAGCCGCTTGTAAGTGGCCAGCAAGGCCGTCAGTTCCGGCAGGGTCTTGTCGGACAGGCGTGCCCTCAGTTCCTGATTCTCCGGCACGGGCAACAGCCGGTAACCTTTGAGCACCGATTCAAGATACATGCCGGTGCCCCCGCACAGCAAAGGCAGCCGGCCCCGGCTCTTGATATCCGTATAGGCCTTGAGGAAATCCCGCTGAAACTCGAACACATTATATTTATAGCCCGGCTCGGCAATGTCTATCAAGTGATAAGGGATGGTCTTGCCGTCCACCGTATAATCCGCCAGGTCCTTTCCCGTCCCGAGGTCCATGCGCCGATAAATCTGCCGGCTGTCCCCGCTGATAATCTCGGCATCCAGCCTTGCGGCCACAGCTGCCGCCAGCGATGTCTTGCCCGATGCGGTAGGCCCCAGCAACGTTATCAAATCATATTTCATATCGTCTGTCCTTCAACTCTATATTGCAAATGTATATAAAATCCGCGAGTTTTACACCGGCAGGATAAAAAAACAAGGCCTGCACCTTGTTTCCCGTCCCCTCCTGCGTGCTCTTTGTCACAAATTTACTATATTGGAGGAAAATATAAATCCAATGTTTATTGGACAGGAATCGAACAGTCGCTGGCCTTGATGTGTACAAAAATAGCGTTTATCTTTGTATCATGGGGCATAATGGGGCAATTATTTTTCAAAAAACTTATGGTAGGCAACCCAAATCAATTCACGATCCATGCGGAGAACACGAGGGTTGTTCTTATTCTCCCACTTAATCAGTGAGCCATCAGAAAGCTGCTCCTTTTTTTTGGGGGGAGGGGGTGTCCGAGAACCCTTTGCGGGCTTTCTTCTTGTCCTGCCATCCTGAGCGGGAGCGAAGGATCTGTAAACATCAAGTGGGTGTATTCAGATGCTTCACTGCGTTCAGCATGACAAAAGGAGTGTTCTTCTCAGGTTCTCGGAAGTCTGGGGGGGTAGATTTTCCTTTCTTCATATTCTCCTGACATTTCACGGAGAATTTACCTATGAACATCATCAATCTATTTCGAAGGTTATCCTCCATAGGGTCTTCAAGGGCCGTATAGGGTATGTCTGAATATGGCCTATACATCAGGTTCGTCTCCTTGTCGTCTGCGGGACAAAGAAGGTGCTGCACAGCATCCTTAAATGCCTGTGGGCAGTTTTCGTCCAGGAGGTCAGGGACAAGACTGGCAAATACCACGGCTCTACAGACTGGCAATGGACGGCGTGCCCACCAAAGATGGAGCGTAGAGATATGTCCGTGGCGAATGCTCTTGTCGCGCACACTCTCTGCCGAAATCTCCTTAATAGGGAGAGCTACTTCTATCAGTTTCTTTGCTTTCAGATATTCTTCTTATTCTTTTTTTTCTGTTATGTAACCACTCGGGGGCTCTTCATACTTGTTCCTTTGTTCTCTCAATCAATTGTCTGCCTTTCTCTGTCATCAAAACGCTTGGGCTTTATCGTTCAGCC
>CAMAFR010000086.1 GCA_945833835.1 uncultured Bacteroides sp. | reverse complement strand
GGGGCATGGGGCCTTCGAAGGCGTCCACCAGCAGGATGCAGCCGTCGGCCATGTTCAGCACCCGTTCCACCTCTCCGCCGAAATCGGCATGTCCCGGGGTATCGATAATGTTGATTTTGGTCCCTTTGTAGTCGATGGAGACGTTTTTAGAGAGGATAGTGATGCCTCTTTCGCGTTCCAGGTCGTTGTTATCCAGCACCAGTTCACCGTTGGTCTGGTCGTTGCGGAACAGGTGTCCCGCCAACATCATTTTGTCCACGAGCGTCGTTTTTCCGTGGTCCACGTGGGCAATGATGGCAATGTTTCTAATGTCTTGCATACTATACCTATATTTTGCCCGCAAAGGTACGACTTTTTGCAGAATGTAAAGGTGTGTCGCCCTTAGTTTTTGTTGCAGTAGATTTTTTAGCGTTGAAAAAAACAGGAAAAAGCTTGTCGCCTGAAAGAAAAGTTGTAACTTTGCGCCCGCAAATCAAATTTATACATTTTAATCAATAGTCAAAATTATGTATTTAGACGCAGCTAAAAAACAAGAAATCTTTGGAAAGTACGGAAAGTCTAACACTGATACTGGCTCACCCGAAGCTCAGATTGCATTGTTCTCATACCGTATTTCTCACTTGACCGAACACCTGAAGGTCAACCGTAAAGATTATAGCACTGAAAGAGCTTTGACTGCGTTGGTAGGTAAGCGCCGTTCGTTGCTGGACTATCTCAAGTCTCGCGACATCGAACGTTACCGTGCCATCGTGAAGGAACTCGGTCTGCGTAAGTAATCCGGCAACGGATGTGCAGGCTCATCGTTCGGACTGCTTCCTGATTTCGGGAGGTGGTCCGAACGCTGTTTTTAGGCCGGTGGTGAGGGGGCTCCAAACCCTGTCCTGCAACGCTTCCCGGCAACTTCGGCAGCAGACAAGGCCGAAAAATGTGTTTTTTAACACAAAATAAAGGAAATAGTCTGCTTTTCATGGGGAAAACATTCCGTCGGATTGCAGAAAAGTGAGTAATTTTGCAGCGAATTTAAATGCTGATAATGAACTACCAAAAACTGTTATGTCTGGTTGTCGCACTCGTGACGAGTGTGACAGTGTTTGCCCAGCGGGATGCGGCAAACGGAACTTTTGAACTCTTCAAGTACGGAGCACTCGATGAATGGGTCACCCGCCATATCAAAGAGTCGGGTGTCATCGGCGGTAACTCCAAGACACTTTATGAAGTGGGCCCTGTCAAGACCATCGAAGGCAATGAGGCCTATGCCAATCTGGGCGGTTCGCCTTGGGGCACCTCCAATGTGCTGGCCAAGGTGTCCGGCATCACCAAGACAAACACCACCGTGCTGCGTGACCAGCGGGGCGACGGCTATTGCGCCAAACTGACGACCCATATAGAAAAGGTGAAAGTGCTGGGGCTGATTAACATCCGGGTGCTGGCAGCCGGTTCGCTCTTCTTGGGCGACATGAAAGAGCCTATCACCAGCACCAAAGAAGGGCCGATGGCCATGAATGCCGGCATCCCCTTTACGCGGAGGCCGAAAGCCCTTCGGTTTGACTACCGCATCCAGCTCAGCGGCGAGCCCGACCGCATCAAGCTCACCGGTTTCAGCAAGCAGCAGCAGGTGGCCGGCAAAGACCTGTGTACCGCAGTGCTGCTGTTGCAGCAGCGGAGCGAGGACGCGCAGGGCAACATCACCGCCAAGCGGGTGGGTACGCTGGTGGTGACCTACGATGCCTCTACCTCGGGGTGGGTCAACGCAGCCACCTATGCCATCCGTTACGGCGACATCAGCCGGGAGCCCGGCTACGATGCCTCGCTGATGGGGCTCCGGTCTGCCGACTATGCCCGCAACAGCCGGGGCGTGAGTGTGCCGGTGAAGGAGACGGGGTGGGCGGATGCCGATGCCGTGCCCACCCATCTGTGCCTGCAGTTCTCTTCCAGTCACGGAGGAGCCTACATCGGCAGTCCCGGCAACACCATGTGGTTGGACAATATAGGCCTGGTATATTGACACGCAAAACGAATCACACAATCCTCAAATTCAAGAACATGAAGCACATCTGGCTATCCCTCCTGTTGTTGTTTACGGCTGCCTGCGCCTATGGGCAGGAAGCGGCCGACTCCCTGCAAACGCCTTTGGCGGCTCCCGACTCTTTGGCTGTCTTGTCCGATGCTGCGGTAGCGGCACCTGCCGACACGGCGGTGAAAAAGCGGTCGTTGTTAATGCGTTTCCTCGATTATTTCAACGATGCCAACAAGAACAAGAACCACAAGCGGTTCGATTTCAGCATCATCGGAGGCCCCCATTACAGCACCGATACTGAGCTGGGTTTGGGCTTGGTGGCGGCCGGCCTCTATCGTTCGTCGCTGGCGGCATCCGACTCCCTGCTGCCCCCCTCCAACGTGTCGCTCTTCAGCGATGTGTCTACCGTAGGTTTCTACCTGCTGGGTATCAAGGGAACGCATATCTTCCCGCAGGACCGTTACCGCCTGCTCTATACCCTGTACTTCTTTTCGTTCCCGTCGGGCTATTGGGGCATCGGGTATGAAAACGGTAACAACGACGCCAACGGCAGCCGTATGCGCCGCTGGCAGACCCGCGAGAAAGCCAGCTTCCTGTTTCATGTGGCCAAGAATTTCTATGTCGGCCCTATGGCGATATTCGACTATGTCAACGCCACCCGCATCACGCGGCCCGACCTGTTGGAGGGGATGGACGCTTCGGTCTGGAACGTCGGTCTGGGCTTCACACTGGCCTATGACACGCGCGATGTGCTGACCAATCCCCATAAGGGAATGTATCTGGATGTGACGCAGACGTTCCGTCCGGCCTTCCTCGGCAACAAATATGCCTTCAGTACCACCGAACTGCAGATTGATGGTTACCGCCGTGTTTGGAAAGGCGGTATTCTGGCCGCCGACCTGCGCTCTACGCTGAACTTCGGCAACCCTTCGTGGCCCATGATGGCCTTGCTGGGCAGCTCGAACTCCATGCGTGGCTACATCGAGGGCCGTTACCGCGACAAGCACAAGGTGGAGGCCCAGGTGGAACTGCGCCAGCATGTGTGGAAACGCAACGGCGTGGTGGTATGGGCCGGCTTCGGCACCGTGTTCAACAAGTTCAGTGCCCTGCGTTTCGACCGTCTGTTGCCCAACTTCGGCTTGGGTTACCGCTGGGAGTTCAAGAAAGATGTCAATGTCCGTCTGGACTACGGTTTCGGCAAGTCGGGACAGAAAGGTTTTATGTTTAACATTAACGAAGCTTTTTAATCGATACCGGTATGAACAAGTTGTTGCGCGCCAGCATGCATCCCTCGGTGCTGGTGTTGTATGCTGTGGGGGCACTGCTGCTGCCCAATGTGGCGCTCTGTTTTACCGAAGGCATGTCCCTCTGGGCGAATATAGCCAATGTGGTGCTGCCTTTCGGTGCCTATCTGTTGCTCATGACGCTTTCCTCCAAGCCGGGGAAGATGGTGTGGGCATTGTTTCCGCTGATTTTCTTCGGCGCTTTCCAGCTGGTGCTGCTCTATCTGTTCGGGCAGGGGGTAGTGGCGGTCGATATGTTCCTGAATGTGGTCACCACCAACACGGGCGAGATATTCGAGCTGCTCGACAATCTTGTGCCTGCCGTGGCGGGTGTCTTCATTGTCTACCTGCCTTTGCTGGTGCTGGCGGCCCTGTCGCTGCGTTCGTCGGCGGCTCCCCGTCCTTTCTTTGTGGCACGCTGCCGCCTGACGGGAATGCTGGCCTCGCTGCTGGGGCTGTTGCTGCTGGGCGTGGCTTGCTTCACACAGCCCGGCTATCGCATCAGTGACCATTTCTATCCGGTCAATGTCACCTACAACCTCTCGCTGGCGGTACGCCGGTCGGTGGTCACGGCGCGCTATCACGACCGTGTGGCCGACTTCTCGTTCGGAGCCCGTTCCGAGCGTGCGGCCGACTCTACCGAAGTCTATGTGCTGGTGATAGGCGAGACGGCGCGCGCCGCCAACTTCTCGGTCTATGGCTACGGGCGGCCTACCACTCCCTTTCTGGCCGCTGATTCGGGGGTCATCGCTTTCGACCGTGTCTCCACACAGTCCAACACCACCCATAAGAGTGTCCCGATGTTGTTGACGGCTGCTCGGGCCGAAGCCTTTGGCCGTCTGTACACGGAGAAAGGGCTCATTACGGCTTTCCGCGAAGCGGGGTTCCACACGGTGTTCTTCTCCAACCAGCTGCCCAACCGTTCGTTCATCGACTTCTTGGGCGAGGAGGCGGACGAGTGGCGGTTCATCCGCGAGCAGCTGGCCGAAGGCATGACACCGCTCGACGACGAGCTGCTCAAGGCGGTGCGGCAGGTGCTGGACTGCCGCCGGACCAAGGAGCTCATTGTGCTCCACACCTACGGCTCCCATTTCAACTATCGGGAGCGTTATCCGCGCGAACAGGCGTACTTCTTGCCCGACAGCCGTACGGCGGCCAAGTTCGAGAACCGGGACGACCTGCTCAATGCCTACGACAACTCCATCCGTTTCACCGACGATGTGCTGGGCCGACTGACGGATCTGCTTCGCCAGCAGGGCGGCAAGGCAGCCTGGCTCTACACCAGTGACCACGGCGAGAATATTTATGATGACGACCGCCGCCTGTTCCTGCACGCTTCGCCCAAAGCCTCGGCCTATGAGCTGCACGTGCCTTTTGTCTGCTGGCTGTCCGAAGACTACCGGCGCGACTATCCCGAGATAGCGGCAGCCCTGCAGGCCAACCGTCACCGCGACATACAGAACAGTGTGTCGACCTTCCACACGCTGCTGCAGTTGGGCGGCATCACCACCACTTACCGGGAGGATTCGTGCTCGGTGGCCAGTCCGGCCTTCCGCGAGCATCCGCGGGCTTACCTCAACGACCACAACGAAGCGGTGGCCCCGCATGAGGCCATCTGACGGGGGCCAGTACTGCCTTTGAGAGGGTGTGCAAAACAAAATCTCTTCACTACGTTCCGAATGACAAGTGGATAGGTATCGTTGCGTTTTGCACACCCTCTTTCATTTCACTGTCCGGACACCTCCTTCTCCTTTCCCACGACAGGTTCTTTTCCCCGCTGTCAATATAGGTGTACTCCCCTGCCGCAAGTCACAGAAACGGCAGGCCTTCTTGCCACGCTTTTCAGCGTGCGGTGTCCTGAAACGGCGTGACTGTAGTAAAGAATCTGATTAGTAATTATTTAGAAAGGATGTATGTAGAAGTTACACTCATTCGGAAATGTACTTCTCTTGTTAAGAGATGTACACTAATGCAAAAGTAACAATAAAATCGTTTCCACAAGCCTTTGTCGATGGGTTTTTTACAATTTAGAATCCGAATAATGTTGAGCGGATGTTGAGTATGTTGTGCGAGTTGCGTTGTAATTCGTTCATTTATAGGTATGTACATCTCTTAACCCACATTGCAGCCATTAATCATGTAACTCATTGACTTCCAATATCAGGA
>CAMAFR010000085.1 GCA_945833835.1 uncultured Bacteroides sp. | reverse complement strand
TTATAATCCTAACCATTTTATAAACATTAATAGTAACATTTATGTCAAAGCGAGTAAAATCAGTCAGTATGATTATTGCTCTTATGGGGGCAGCCTCCATGGGCGCAGTCTATGCTGAAGCACTTCCGGGCGCTGACGGCATCCAAGCCGTCCAGCAGGCAGGAACTTGTACAGGTGTTGTGAAGGATGCAGCTGGTGAGACCATCATCGGTGCGTCAGTAGTCGTAAAGGGCACCACCAACGGTACCATTACCGGTCTTGACGGTGACTTCTCCCTTTCCAACGTGAAGAAGGGAGACATCATCCAGATTTCGTTCGTGGGCTACCAGACTCTGGAGGTGGCTTATAACGGCCAGCCGCTGAACGTCACGCTGAAGGACGACTCCCAGCAGCTGGAGGAAGTGGTGGTAACGGCTCTCGGTATCAAGAAGGATGCCAAGAAGCTGGGTTATGCGGTCAGCTCCGTATCAGCGGCCGACCTGACGAAGACGGGCGGCAGCAACCTGGCCTCCGGTCTGTATGGTAAGGCAACGGGTGTACGCATCCAGTCTGCCCCCGGTGGCGGTACGTCTTCCGTCTCCATCTCCGTGCGTGGTCTTTCCTCCATCACAGGTAATACGCAGCCGTTGATCGTCATGGACGGTGTGCCCATCCACAACGGCAACGCCAACAACAGTGACTACTGGGGCAGCCAGCGTATTGAGTCCAATGGTCTGGTGGACATCAACCCCGAGGACATTGAGAACATCTCTATCTTGAAGGGTGCCGCCGCCTCCGCGCTCTACGGTTCGGAAGCCGCCAACGGTGTCGTGATGATCACCACCAAGAAGGGTAAGAAAGGCTCGGGTACCAACGTTGACTTTAGTGCCAACCTGAGCTTCGACAAGGTGGCCTATATGCCCGAAATTCAGAAGCAGTACGGTCCTGGTTATGACAACTATGTAATCAAGGGTGCCCAGGAAATGGATGCCTTGACAGGTTTCACTACTTCCAGAAGAATGGACCTTAACGGTAACCCCATCACCACCACCAACCGTGAAAGCTACTACTCCTGGGGTGCCAAGTACGATGCCAGCAAGAAGGTGACCTATTTCGACGGCAAGGAGCGTGCCTTTACGCCGATTGACCACAACCAGTGGGGGGACATCTTCCGTACCGGTGTGAACCAGACATACAACCTGTCACTGACCAACAGCACGGAGCACAACAACGTACGTTTCTCATACACCTACAACGATGTGAAGCCGATGCAGTACAACTCGAACAACCACAAGCACAACTTCAGCTTGAACGGTACGTTCGACGTGACCAACACCATCAAGCTGAACTATACGGCCACTTACCAGAACCAGTACATCAAGAACCGTTCTTACCGTATCAGCCGACTCACCAACAACTACTCCGGTATGTTCGGTGGCTTCACGGATGTGGCTTACATCCGCGACCATACAGTGACCAGTATGGGCTATATGAACAGCATCGCTAAGATTAACGGCGGTACCGATCAGACGGTGACTCCCGATGAACAGTTCCTCTACACGCCGATGGGGTCTACTTCATTGATGAGCGAATACTTCTGGAACATCTTTGGCAAGGTACAAGAGGAAGAACACCAGCGCTTCATTGGTTCGGTGAACCCGACGTGGGAAATCATCCCGGGCCTGACCGTGGGTGCACGAATTGCTACCGACTTGACCTTGGACAAGATAGAGAACAAGAACAGTACCGATAATGCGCATATGTTCTCGACCAACGGACAGTTCAGCGACTCATACGGTCTGACCAACAGCCGCTATCAGATTGTGTATGGCGACATCATGTTGACGTTCGACAAGACGTTTGCCGAGAAGCACAACGTAAGTGCCAACTTCGGATGGAATGCCCGTCAGGAATCCTACTTCCAGTCTGCGGTGAGCACATCCAATGGTCTGACCCAGGAAAACTGGTTCCACTTGAATGCATCGGTGGGCGTGAAGGATGCCAGCATGCAGAAGACCGAGCTGCAACGTACCGGTATGTTCTTGACTGCCAGCTACGGCTACGATGGCTGGGGCTTTGTGGAAGGGTCCATCCGTCAGGAAAAGACCTCTACATTGAAGACCGGCAACAACACATTCTGGTATCCGTCAGGTAGTTTGAGCATCTTGTATACCGAGTTACTGAAAGACAAATGCCCGTCGTGGTGGAACTACGGTAAGGTGCGCGTATCTTATGGTGTGGTTGGTAACGCCCCCGAAATTTACAAGGCGAATGTGGCTTACAGCCAAAGCTCTGTCATGCATAATAACACGTATATCTTGAACTCCATCAGTAATGAAATCGGCAATGACAACATCAAGCCCGAGACCAAGCATGAGTTCGAAATCGGTATCGAGAACAAGTTCCTGAACAACCGTCTGGGCATGGAGTTCAACTTCTACTCGAACACCATCAAGGACCAGATTTTGCAGACCTCCAGTGCTGCCTCCATGGGTGCGCAAAGCATGTGGATGAACGTCGGCGAGCTGTCCAACAAGGGTATCGAGTTGAGCCTCTACGGTACGCCAATCCAGACGAAAGACTGGACTTGGGAATTGCGCGGCAACATCGCCTGGAACAAGAACACGGTGAACAAGCTGGTGGACGGGCTGGACTTCCTCAATCACTGGAGTTCTGACGGTGCCGTACAGCTGAAGTCGGAAGTGGGCCAGCCGATGGGTGACTGGTACACCTATACCTGGAAGACCGATGACAAGGGCAACTACATCGTTGGTTCCGACGGTCAGTATATCGCCGACAAGAGCGAGATGCACAAAGTGGGCAACGCCATGCCGAAGTTCACCGGTGGTTTCGGTACCAGCCTGAGCTGGAAGAACCTGACTTTGGACATGACCTTCGACTTCCGTATTGGTGGCGACGTGATCAACCTCCCGTGGCAGTACATGATGGCTGTCGGTAACATTACCGACGCTGTGGGCGTGCGTGACTACTCTACCGGCGGTATCTTCTACTATAGCGATGCGGACGACATCGCCAATAAGGCCAGCATCCACCGTGTGGAGATTGATCCGGCCACTTACAAGCGTGGCGAGACCAAGGTGAACGGCCACTATGTATGGGACAACGGTCTGGTACTGCCGGGCGTGAAGGAAGACGGTACTCCCAACGACATTATCGTGACACAGTTTGAGGCCAACGACGGTCGTTATGGCTGGGGTTCGGGAGCTACGCAGAGCTATGCGGATGCCGTGCAGAAGAACTCCTATATCAAGTGCCGTGAGATCAGCCTCGCCTACACTTTGCCGAAGGAATGGACCAAGAAGTTCGCCTGCAAGAACCTGACCGTATCGGCCTTTGCTCGCAACCCGTTCTACCTCTACCGTACGTTGAAGATGTTTGACTCAGAGACCTCCGATGGTACCAACTGGATCTATCAGGCACAGGTGGGCGGTTCTACGGCCAGTGCCCGTTCGTTCGGTGTATCCCTCCGTGCAAGCTTCTAAGTTACACTTAATCGATTATCCTAAAAACAGAAACAATTATGAAAAAGATATTCTCAGCGTTATTTGTGGGGATGGCGCTTACATCGTTGGTGAGCTCCTGCTCGGACTCCAGCTTTGACGATAAGTATGCCGATCCTTCTAAGACTTCGAAAGTGGGTGTACCGCAAACATTCACCGCTGTCATGTTCAATGCTCATACATGGATGGACATGACGTATTACCGTTACTATTGCCAGTCCACCACCTCCGGTTTGTTCGGGGGCATTGCCGGTGACAACAACAATAAGGGGCGTTTCCAGGGTGCCGGTGAGTCCCGTTTCAACGACCGTTGGAAACAGTTTTATGGAGTGCTGACCCAGCATCGTGTGCTGCAGGCCGCTTACGACAATCTCTCAGAAGAGGAAAAACCCATCAATGAGGTGTTTGTCTACCTGTCGCGTACCATTGTTTATGCCCAGCTGCATGAAATGTTGTCCTTGTTTGGTGATGTGCCCTTCACGGGTGCCGGCACACTGCCTCAGACGGGTGACTACGAAGATGCCAAAAGCAAGGCGGTCTATGATGATGACGTTGCCCTGTACAAGCAGATTCTGTCCGGACTGAAAGAAACAGCCGATTATCTGGCAACCGGCAACATCAACGCCGCTGCTTTGACATCCTTGAAGAGTCAGGATTACACCATCGCCTCCGGAGATATTTCCATGTGGCGGAAATATGTCAACTCCCTGCGCCTGCGCATTGCCCTGCACCTGGCTACCAACGGTGAGTGTGCAGCTGAGGCCAAGGCAACCATCAAAGAAATCCTCGAAAATACATCGACTTATCCCACCATTGACAGCAATAGCGAAAACATGGGTGTAACTGCCGATACACAGAAGGATGACTTCAACTTTGGTAAGGGCTTCTCACAGGCCATGCACTCGGCCTCAGGTCAGTATGGTACGGTGTCGCAGGCTGTGTTGCGTGCACTGAATTTACCGGCCAACGGTATACCTGATGCCACTACCGACCCGCGTCTGCAAGTAATGTGTGACTGCAACCCCGATGGAGAATACATTGCCTATGATGTGACCAAGAGTAATTCGGATATTTCAAATCTCGCCAGTGAAAAGAACACGGAGTATGCCAATCGTCAGCTGACAGGCTCCAACTATTACTGCGTGGTGGACTCGCAAGCTATTGTAGGTCGTGGTGAATATCAGGGTAATGAGAATCTTCCCAGTATTTGGATAAACGCCGCCGAAGTGAGCTTGAGCAAGGCGGAAGCTTATCTGATGGGATACGGTGTCGCTGCCGATGCTGCTAAAGCCAAGGACTACTTTGTGAAGGGTGTGAAAGAATCCAACGAATTCTATTGGAACCTGAAGAAAAAGAGTTCTTTGTATGTTGCAGGTAACGATAGCTACAAGGCCTTCCGTCCGTTGGTGGAACCTGATGCCGATGACGTGGATGCCTACATAGCCAGCATCTGGGCAGCTGACCAGAAAACCATCTGCACGCAGCTGTGGTTGAACTTCTTCGTGATGAACGAGCTGGAGGCTTGGAACGTGGTACGCCGCACCGGTTATCCGGAGCTTACCTTTGCCAAGGATGACATTATTGCCGCTTACCCGACTCCTCCGGGTCGCCTGCCTTATCCGAGCGACGAGCTGACTTACAATGCCGCCAACTGTCAGGCAGCGATTTCTACCAATTACAAGGAATCCACCGGATATTACTCGACCCTCTTCTGGGCAAAAGAGAAATACTATAAAATGTTAGGCGAATAAAGGCAGTAGGACGATTGGTCCACTGTAAAAAGAGAGGGTGTGCCGGGAGGCGCACCCTCTTGTGATATACAGCCATTTGGATAGACTACAAAAAAAAGACACGAAGCAACAGACGAAGTATCAGGACACTGTTGCTTCGTGTCTTTTGTATGTATGCCCAATGGGGAAGTATGTGTTCTACTGGCATTCCTCACACACCGCCATGTCCATGCCGTGCCATACCACGACGATGCAGTGCA
>CAMAFR010000084.1 GCA_945833835.1 uncultured Bacteroides sp. | reverse complement strand
AGAATGAAGAATCTTCTCCTCTCCCTGTCATGTTGAGCGAAGCGAAACATCTGTAAACCGCCACCGGTTTTCGGCTGCGCAATTGGACAGATCCTTCGCTTTGCTCAGGATGACAAACATGGAAGATTCTTCATTCTTCATTTTTCATTCTTCATTTTCTGGGGATGACAAGGGGGGTACCCTGGGGGTAGGGTGGTGGGATAACTGTCCGTCTGTCCGTCTGTCCGGTGCCTACGGGGCTGTCTGTCTGTCTGTCCGTCTGTCCGGTCTGTCATCCTTCGCTTCGCTCCGTGGGACAATGACCAGGAAGAGGGAACGGATGCCGTTTCTCGGGATGAGGCAAGAAGAAGGATGGAGAGGAGGATTCGGAAAGAAGTGCAATGATGGATGGGAAGCGGTCATCAATGCTTTGTCAAAGCGATGGCCATTGCGATACCAAAGAAGATGCAGAATAAGATGCTGCTGACACACAACCAGGAATTAAATATTGTAAATAAAAGGCCGTCTCGTCTGCATACAATGGCGATTAGGAGTGTTGCTAAAGCCTGTTTGCCGAAAAAAGAGGAAAAAAGTCTGCAATATGCATATACGTACTCCTGAATACCCGGTTTTTTTTCATCGCTGTCTTCCATCTCTTCAATGCTATTTATTTGTGTGCAAAAATAACAAACAAACGGAGCTCTGACCAATGATTTAACGATTTTAACGGATGGCAAAGGATGTAAATTTGGAAATGAAGTTCTTCATTTCCAAGCTCTGTCTTGTAAAAATACCCTTGCCGGCGGGCGGACGGACGGACAGACGGACAGACGGACAGACAGGCCGGCGGAAGAAAAAAATCTGTCAGGCGGGAGCGGTGGCGGCATCTTGCCGCCCGCCGGCGGAAGAGGCTTCGGGATGTTATTTATTTTGACAATCGCCGCCCGCCGGAGCGTCCGGGGGACACCCCGGCGGCGGTGGGGGGTCAGCCGCGGCTCACCTGCTTGACCCCCTTCACGGTGCGGATTTTCTTGACGAGCGACTCCAGCTTCGAGGTGTCGTCCACCATCACCGTGAGCATCCCCGAGAAGAGCCCGTCGTGCGAGTCGATGCTGATGGAGCGCAGCAGGATGTTGTTCTCCTTGTTGATGATGGAGGTGATGTTGGTCACGATGCCGATGTCGTCGTGGCCCACGATGCGCAGCGTGATGGGGTACTGCCGCCCCTGGCTCTTGCCGGCCCAGCGGGCGCGGACGATGCGGTAGGGGAAGCGCGAGCGCATACCGGGCGCGTTGGGGCAGTCGCACCGGTGTATCTTGATGCCGCCGCTGATGGTGACGAAGCCGAACACCTCGTCGCCGTAGATGGGGTTGCAGCAGCGGGCCAGGCTGAAGTCGATGCCCTTCAGGTTGCGGTCTATCACCAGCACGTCGTCTTTGGCCTCCTTCTGCGCCTCGCCCTCGGGGTGGATGCTGAAGGCCTCGGCGCTGCGGTAGGCCACCTCGGCGTTCGTCTCGTTCTCGCGGCGCAGCATCTCCTGGTAGCGGTCGATGACGTCGTTCATCTCGGTGGCGCCGTCGGCGATGCTCTGGTAGAAGTCGGTCACCGTCTTGAAGCCCGACTTGCGGATGAGCCGCATGAGCACCGCCTCGTCATAGTCTATCTTGCGGTTCTTGAACTTGCGCTCCAGGTCCTCTTTGGCGAACTGCGTCTGGCGGGCGGCCATCTCCTTGAGGGCCTGCCTTATTTTGGTGCGTGCCTTCGAGGTGGTCACGAAGTTCAGCCAGTCGCGCTTGGGGGTCTGGGTAGCGGCGGTGGTGATCTCCACCTGGTCCCCGCTGTTGAGGGGCTGGCGCAGCTGCGCGTTGCGGCCGTTGACGCGCGCGCCCACGCAGTGGCAGCCCAGGTTGGTGTGGATGGTGAAGGCGAAGTCGAGCACGGTGGCCCCCTGCGGCAGCTTGTAGAGGTCGCCGCGCGGGGTGAAGACGAAGACCTCGTCCTTGTAGAGGTCCAGCTTGAACTGGTCCATGGCCTCGATGTCGCTGTCGGCGCTCTCTAAGGTCTCGCGGATGGAGTTGAGCCACTCGTCGAGGCCGCTCTCGCCCTTCACGCCCTTGTAGCGCCAGTGGGCGGCCAGGCCCTTCTCGGCGATCTCGTCCATGCGCTCGGTGCGTATCTGCACCTCCACCCATTTGCCTTCGGGGCCCATCACGGTGATGTGGAGCGACTCGTAGCCGTTGCTCTTGGGCACCGAGAGCCAGTCGCGCAGGCGCTTGGGGTTGGGCAGGTACATGTCCGTCACGATAGAGTAGACCTGCCAGCACTCCTGCTTCTCCTTCTCGTAGTCCGAGTCGAGGATGACGCGGATGGCGAACAGGTCATACACGCCCTCGAAGGGGCATCCCTGCTTCTTCATCTTCTGGTAGATGGAGTGGATGGACTTGGTGCGCCCCTTTATATGGAAGCGCAGCCCCGCCTCCTCCAGCCGGCGGCGGATGGGGGCTATGAAGTTGTCGATGTAGCGGTCGCGCGCGGCCTTGGTGGCGTTGAGCTTCTCCTTGATGTGGTAGTACATGTCGTGCTGGGTGTACTTCAGCCACAGGTCCTCCAGCTCCGACTTGAGCTTGTAGAGGCCCAGCTTGTGGGCGATGGGGGCGTAGAGGCAGTTGGCCTCGTTGGCCACCTGCAGGCGCGCCTGCCCGTTGGGGCTGTCCTTGATCTGGCGCATGAGGTTCACGCGGTCGGCAATCATGATGAGGATGACGCGCATGTCCTCGGCGAAGGAGAGCAGCAGGTTGCGGAAGTTCTCCGACTCGATGGTGGGGCTCTTGGCGTAGAGCTCGTTGATCCTGACCAGGCCCCGGATGATGCCGGCCACGTCGCGCCCGTACTCCTGCTCGACGGCCTCCAGCGGGAAGAGGCCGCACTTCACCGACTCGTGGAGCATGATGCCCAGGATGGAGGCGCGGCGCATGCCGATTTCCTCGGCCACGATGACGGCCGTCTGCATGTCCCGGATGATGGGGTTCATGCCGAAGGCGTTGCGCGGCAGGCCGCCCTGGGGGATGATGCGGATGAAGTGGGCCTTGAGCTTGCGGCAGTCGTCTTTCTGGAGCGTGTCGCCCGAAAGGCGGAGCAGTTTCCGGTAGAGCGCGGAGAGCTGGACGAGCTCGGCGGGGGTGAAAAAGGAGGACTCTTGCATAGTTGTACACGGTTTAGAGGGCCGTGGCGGCGCGCGGAACGCCGCCCGGCGGATTTTTTATCGAGGTAAAGATACTTTTTTTCCGCCACTTGTAGCGGAATCTGGTGGATTTTTTATAATTTTGGGGTGATAAAATCATCTACACGTATATTATTACCTAAATTTAGCAATTATGTTAACACACGAAGACAAAGAACTTTTGGCGAAGAAAGGAATTTCCGAGCAGCAGATTGAAGAACAGTTGGCTTGTTTTGAGAAGGGTTTCCCCTTCCTGAAGCTGGCGGGGGCGGCCTCGGTGGACAACGGCGGCATCTTCATCCCCGACGCACAGGCCCAGAAGGCCTATCTCGCTGCGTGGGACGCTTATAAGGACGGCGACAAGACGGTGGTGAAGTTCGTGCCCGCATCGGGCGCCGCCAGCCGTATGTTCAAGAACATGTTCGAGTTCCTGGGAGCCGACTATGACGCGCCCGCTACGGACTTCGAGAAGAAGTTTTTCGACAATATCCACAAGTTCGCCTTCTTCAACGACCTGAACGCCGCCTGTCTGGACAATACGGGCAAGGGCATCGACGCGCTGATTGAAGAAAAGAACTACAAGGCCGTGGCCGCCAACCTGCTGGAGGCCGCCGGGCTGAACTACGGCGCGCTGCCCAAGGGCCTGCTCAAGTTCCACAGCTATGCCGACGGCGTGCGCACCCCGCTCGAAGAGCACTTGGTGGAGGGCGCCCTCTACGCCGCAGGCAAGACGGGCAAGGTGAACGTGCACTTCACCGTGTCCACCGAGCACCGCGAGCTCTTCGCCAAGCTGGTGGCCGCAAAGGCCGACGAGTATGCCGCCAAGTTCGGCGTGGAATACAGCATCTCCTTCTCCGAGCAGAAGCCCAGCACCGACACGATGGCGGCCGACATGGAGAACAAGCCGTTCCGCGACGAGAAGGGCCGGCTGGTGTTCCGTCCCGGCGGTCATGGCGCGCTCATCGAGAACCTGAACGACCTCGACGCCGACATCGTGTTCATCAAGAACATTGACAACGTGGTGCCCGACCGTCTGAAGGAAGACACCGTGACCTACAAGAAGCTGCTGGCGGGCGTGCTGGTGACGGTGCAGCAGCAGGCCTTCGGATACCTGCAGCTGCTCGACGGCGGACAGTACAGCCACGACCAGCTGGAGGAAATCATCCGCTTCGTGCAGCACGACCTGCGCTGCCGCAAGGAAGACATCAAGGACCTGGAGGATGCCGACCTGGTGCTCTACCTGCGCAAGAAGCTGAACCGTCCGATGCGCGTCTGCGGTATGGTGAAGAACGTGGGCGAGCCGGGCGGCGGTCCGTTCCTGGCCTACAACCCCGACGGCACCGTGTCACTGCAAATCCTGGAAAGCTCGCAGATTGACATGAAGGATGCCGAGAAGAAGGCCATGTTCGAGCAGGGCACGCACTTCAATCCGGTGGATCTGGTCTGCGCCGTGCGCGACTATAAGGGCAACAAGTTCAACCTGCTCGAACACGTCGACAAGGCCACGGGCTTCATCTCCTACAAGTCCAAGAACGGCAAGGAGCTGAAGGCGCTCGAATTGCCGGGTCTGTGGAACGGCTCGATGAGCGACTGGAGCACCATCTTCGTCGAAGTGCCGCTGAGCACCTTCAATCCGGTGAAGACGGTCAACGACCTGCTGCGCGAACAGCATCAGTAAGCAGGCGCGTCCCCAGCGCACCCATAAAAGGACAACGACTCCCTCTCAACGGAAAAGGCGTCCCCCCGGACATTGCGGTCCCCCGGGGACGCCTTTTCTTCGTGGCTGCTGCCTGTCCCCATCCTCCAAGTATCCGGAGTGAAGACCGAACCCCATAAATTTTTGATTCAAAAATTGATTCAATACCCCACGAACACATAACAATGACTTCTTAACTTCATAGAACGTGAGTTCGACGAACTTTAATTGCATGAACATCCACTTCCTTTCGTTTCTTTTTGTCAACCGATGGAGCAGAAATGTTCTGCAAAGCCAAGGAATTTTTCCGCAAGGCTGTCAATGCCATCAGGTCTATCGCCAGGAGGGTGTGTCAAAACAAAATCAATCAGTCATCTTGTCTGTCATTCTGAGCATAGCGAAGGATCTGAATACCTCCACTATCGGCGGACAGATCCTTCGCTTTCGCTCAGGATGACAAGAGAGGGAAGAAGAAGATTCTTCATTCATCATTCTTCATTTCCAAAGGTCCTTGTAGGGGATGGTACGTCCCTCGTTGGCATCTACCTTCGTAGTAGTACGCCCCTCGGTGGTATCTACCCCCGTAGACATACGCCCCTCGGTGGTATCTACCCCCGTACCCCCTTTGTCATCCTGAGCGGAGCG
>CAMAFR010000083.1 GCA_945833835.1 uncultured Bacteroides sp. | reverse complement strand
ATTGTTGTTGTATTTTGTATATTCTTTGTCAGATAAAAAATGTCGGGGGTCGGCCCTGCGGGAGGTCAGAAACTCAGCCCTGCCGCAAAATAAGCGCCTTCGGTCGCCGGGTTCCACGTCAGCTGCGCGAAGACGGGCAGCGAGAACTTGTCGGTAATCTTGAGCTCCTTGCTGGCCTTGAGGGTCACGTCGCACACCTCGAAGCCGTTGGCGCCGTCGTTGTAGAAGGTCGTCGCCCACGGGGTGGCTCCCACCTCGGCCGTCCAGTCGATGCCTCCCAGGCGGAAGGGGGCGGCTACAGATATATAAGAGGAATAAGCGCGCTTGCCGCTCTTGTTCAGGCCGTCGTCGCCGGCAAAGTTGGTAAACCAGTTCACGGCCACGGGACCGAAGTCGTAGCCCACCTGAGCCTCGAACACATGGGCGGTGTTGTGGGCGCCGTAATGGAAATAGCCTGCTCCCGAGTTGAACCAGTAGTCGGTGACCGACACGCTGAAGCCGCCGATGCCGTATCCCAATGTGAGGTCGAGCTCCTTGTCGTCTTCCTTGTCCAGACCCACCGAGCCCCACGCCGACAGCGAGAATCCCTTGTAGCTGATGCCGGCCGAGGGCTGGATGCTCACATTGCCCAGGTCCTGGCCACGCCAGAGGTACCCGCTCACGATGTCGAGACCTACGCTGGCCTCCACCTTGTCTTGTGCCACGCCAGTGGCCGGCAGCAGTGCCGTCAGTGCCAACGGCAACAATCCTTTTTGAAACATTCTTTTCATTTTTTCCTTCTTTTTTTAAAGTTAATACCTATTTCCTTTGCTATCGTGATACCCTTGTGCTATTGTCTTTTTGAAACCTATTTACTGATTAAAATATCTTTTTGTTTATTTCACTGGCAAAATTACTTCTTTCTGACCAAATAGAAACAAAAAGGGATGCATTTATTCATGTTTTTTGCAGGAGGTTTCAGATTGACAGGAACAATGGGTGTACAGATTACAATCCAAAAGAAAACAGGCGTTGATTCGTAGTGATTGACATTTCCGTTCTCCTCCTTCGGGGAACCACCGGGGGAGGCTGTCCGAAAACCCTTGTCGGGCTTTCTTTCTGACCCCTGTCATCCTGAGCGGAGCGAAGGAGCTGCAAGCACCGAGTGGGTGTATGCAGGTGCCTCACTGCGTTCAGCATGACAAAAGGAGCGTTCTTTGGCCGGTTCCCGGACAGGCTGGGGGGGCACCAGCGGGGCCGCCGGCGGCTCAGCGCTTGTACCAGAAGCTGGGGACGAGCATCAGCAGCACGCCGAACAGCTCCAGCCTGCCCAGCAGCATATAGAAGGAGCAAAGCCACTTGCACCCTTCGGGCAACGCCGCCCACGAGTTGGCCGGCCCGAAAGCGCCGAAGCCCGGCCCCGTATTGCCTAAGCTGGACACCACCACCCCGAAGGCCTCCATGAAGCCGAGCCCCATGGCCATGGCCGCCACCCACCCCACAAAGAGGCAGCCGACGTAGAACAGCACGAACATGCTCACGGTAGAGAGGATGCCCGGCGACACGGTCTGGCGGTTGATCTTGACCGGCAGCACCGCCCGCGGATGGATGAGCCGGCTGAACTCGTTGCGCACGTTGCGCAGCACGATGAGCACGCGCATGGACTTGATGCCGCCGCAGGTGGAGCCCGTGCAGCCGCCCGTGAGCATGAGGTAGATCAGGAACAGCCAGGTGAAGGGGGCCCAGGTGGTATAGTCGTCGGTGGCGAAGCCGCACGAGGTGAAGAGGGAGACCACCTGGAAGAGCGCGGCGCGGAACGCCTCCTCGGCCCCGTAGTGGTTGCGCACGTAGAGCGACACCGCCAGCACCGCCGTGACGAGGCCGATGGTGCTGAGGAAGAGCTTCACCTCGTCATCCTTGAGCAGGTGGCCGAACTTGCCCTTGAGGCACATGAAGTAGAGGGTGAAGTTCACGCTGGAGAGCGTCATGACGATCGTGATGACGTACTCGATGAACGGCGAGTGCCAGTAGGCGATGCTGTCCTGCTTGGTGGAGTAGCCGCCGGTGGCCGTCGTGGTGAAGGCGTGGCACACCGCGTCGAACGGGCTCATGCCGCCCAGCAGCAGCAGGCCGGCACACGAGAGGGTGAGCAGCAGGTAGATGGTCCAGAGCCACTTGGCCATGACGCTGATCTTGGGGTGTATCTTGTCGTGGTTCACGCCCGTGGCCTCTGCCGAGAAAAGCACCTGGTTGCCCAGCCCGAAGATGGGCAGGAAGGCCACCGTGAAGAACACGATGCCCAGGCCGCCTATCCACTGGGTGAAGCTGCGCCAGAACAGCATGCCGTGCGAGAGCCGCTCGATGTCGTCGAGAATGGTGGCCCCGGTCGTGGTGAAGCCCGACATGGTCTCGAAGAAAGCGTCCGTCACCGACGGAATCTCGCCGCTCATCCACAGCGGGAGCATGCCGAAGAGCGTGAACAGCAGCCACGAGAAGGTGACGATGCAATAGCCGTCGCGCCGCGACACGTTCTTGGCGGCGCCTCTGCCGGCCACCTGCAGCAGGCAGGCGGCCCCCGCCGTGAGGGCGGCCGCATACAGGAAAAAGCGGAAGTCGCGCTCGCCGTAGAGCAGCGAGACCCCCATGCACACCAGCAGCAGCAACCCTTCGAGGTGGAGCAGGATGCCCAGAATGCGGCAAATCATCTTCCGGTTCATCAGGCTGTTGCCGCGGTTGCCGTGCACAATGACCTCATTTGCGAAAAAGTCTTCCATAGTGTCAAGTATGTGTTTAGTGACGGGTGCCGGCTCAATATTTCCTCAGGTGCAGCCGCAGCTCGGGCGAGCGCAGCACCAGGCGGCTGCCGCTGAATGTCTCCACCCGGAAGCCCTCCCGCAGGCGGCGGACGCCGTAGGGGTAGAGCAGCGAGACATCTTCGAGCACATAGTCGGGCTGGCACCAGCCGCCCGTATAGGGTTCGTACACCGTGAGCGAGTCCGCCGTATGCCTGAAGCGCATCAGGATTTCGGTCCCGCTCCCCCGTAGCTGCAGCAGGTCGGTATAGACAGAATAGGTGAGCTGCCGCGTGCGGAGGTCGGCCGAGCCGCCGGTGGCCAGCGTGTCCGCCTGCGTGAGCAGCCAGAAGCCGTCGAGGTCGCCGTTGTCCGACGAATAGCGGTCGCAGCCCGTCAGCAGCACGGCGAGCCCGACCATCAGGTAAATCAGTTTCTTCATTTCCGTTTCTTGTTAAAGTGAATGCCTCCGGTCTTGGTCAGCGTGAGCTGGAAGGCCCCGCTGCCCCCCAGCAGCCGGCCGCTGTCCAGCCCGAAGGAGCCGGTCACCGCCCACCCGCCGAGGGCGGAGGAGGCGGCAAACGTGTAAGTGGCCTCGGCCAGCAGGCTGAAGTTGCGGCGCGGGTCGGGATAAGGGCGCGCATACGTGCCGTAGCCCTTCTGCAGGGTGGCCAGCAGGCGGTAGCCCACCTGCGGGGCCGGCTCGCCCGACACCCCGGCGTGCCAGGCCACGAAGCGGTTGTCCTCGATGTAGATCTCGCCGTTGGTGTTGTAGAGGGGCGAGCGGTAGAGCGGATTGCCCATCACCTGCCCCCAGTGCTGCCACCCCACGTAGAGCGTGTGGTTGTAATAGTCGTCGCGCCCGCCCAGGTGGTCGGGGATGGCGGCCGTGTGGTCATGGAAGATGGGGCCGCTCTGATATTTCGTGCAGACGTACTCCAGCACCACATTGTTTATATAGCGGAAGCGTTTCAGCTTCAGCTCCGCGCCCAGGAGGAGGTCCTTCAGGCCATACGTCAGGTAGCGGTTGTTCTCCTTCACGTTCCAGCGGTCGCCCTCGCCATAGCCGTCATAGTCGGCGAAGAACATGGCCGAGTGGTCTTCGAAGAAGTGGTCCACATACACGCCCAGCTGCCACGACGGGGCCTCGTAACTGACGCGGGCCACCCAGCTGCCTATCTGGTTGCCGGGCACGTTCATATACTGGTCGGACCCCTTGTTCTTGTCGTTGGGCAGGAACGCGTCGACAAACGCGCCGAAATCGTGCGGCTCCGACCAGTGGTCCAGCCCGCCGTCGGCCCTGCGGCGGTAGAAGTCGCCCCCGAAGAGGCAGGCCGACTCCAGCCCCAGCTCCACGCTCAGCGGGAAACGGGCGGTGTTGCCCACCTTGAGGTAGCCTGCCTTGCTGTGGTAGAGCACTTTTTTGGAATAGCGCGAGGCGCCCGTGGTGAAGCGCTCCTGCCAGCCGCCGTCGGTGGCGATGCCGTAGGCGATGTGGCCCTTGAGCCCCAGCCAGCCCTTGGCAAACGTCCAGTAGCGCGGCAGGGCCAGGCGCACCTGCGGCACGGGGCGCGCGTTGATGCCCAGTGTCTGCGAGCCCGAGCTGAGCCGGTTGTTCTTCAGCTCCATGGGATACTCCTTGCTGCCCACGGTCAGTGTCCCCTTGAGCCAGCGTGCCTCGGCGTAGGCCTCCTGCACGTAAAAGGGGCTCACGGCCCGCCAGGCACCCACCAGCGACAGGCCGTACCCGAAGCCCCACCGGCGCACCGAGTCGGCGGGCACGGGGCTGTACACACCGGCCTGCAGGTAGCCGTTGTTCTTCTGCGTGCTGCCCATGCCGTAGCGGTTGGCGTTCTGCCACAGGGGCGTGTGGTCCCCCCACCCGTTGGTGGTCTGCATCGTGACACGCCAGCCGGGCTCACCCAGCTGCGCACTGGCCGACAAGGGCACGAGGACGGCCAGCAGGCCCGCCCTCCCAATCATGTTCAGTACCTTCATTGTTCTATCTCTATAGGTTTACGGCGGCAAAGATACAACGAAAAAACGAGACGCAGCCCTGCCGGCGGCCACAAAAACAGCCGCCCCTTGCCCCCCCTCCTCCTTCATTTCTGCTGAAACGCCGAAACGCTGAAACGCCTGCGGAAAATGAAGAACCTTTGGAAATGAAGAATGAAGAACGAAGAATGAAGAATCACCTCCTGTCCTGTCATGTTGAGCGAAGCGAAACATCTGTATGCCGCAACTGATATGGGCTGCGTGATTGGACAGATCCTTCGCTCCGTTCAGGATGACAAAGGGGGAAGATTCTTCATTCTTCACTCTTCATTCTTCATTTAAAAAGATTCTTCATTTTCAAAATTTCAGGCCCAGCGCGGCGGCCAGTGCGCTGAGGGCGGTGAGCACGGCGTTCACAATCACGCTCCATTTGTTTTTCTTCTCGGGTGTCATGGCGTTCGGGAATGGGGGAAACCTTCGGTCCGCTCGGCAATCTTCCGGTTGATGTAGGTGTCCATGCCAAAAACGGAACCGCAATAAATCAGGATTTGGGCAAAGAGGTAGAGCACACTCTCGTGTATCTCTCCCGAGGGCGGCAGCAGCAGGGCGGTGAAGGCGAGCGCCAGCCCGCAGCACAGCATCCCCACGGCCGAGCCCTCTTTAAGACGGGCGGTCATAGCGGCGGTCAGTCAGTCAGCAACGGGCTGAGGGGTCAGCCGAACGAAGGCCCGTCATCCGGATTGGTACCGCCGCCTTCGCCACCCGTGTCGGTGTTGTCACCGCCCGTGCCGCTGTCAGGGTCGCTGCCGCTGCCGGGGTCAGTGTCGCTGCCGCTGTCGTCCGGGTTGGGATCCGTCGGCTCCGGGTCGGCGGGCGGCACAGCTGCCTTCACGGCCTTCAGCAGGGCGGCCTGCGCGGTGCGGCTCGGCACGAGGTTGAACTCCGCCTCCGCCAGCAGGTTCTTGAACTGCGGGCCGCCGTCCCACATCACGTTGACCGCGGTGA
>CAMAFR010000082.1 GCA_945833835.1 uncultured Bacteroides sp. | reverse complement strand
TCTTCGGATCGTCAGCGATGTAGTCAATGACGTAGTACTTTGAGATGGACGGATATTTCTGCCTTGCCCTGCCCACCCGCTCGATGACTTTCTCGTAGTTCTTCGTGCCGTTCTTCTTCGTCAGGGAGTCTTTCGCCTTCTGCAGTTCTTCTTCGAAGCGCTCCTTGAATTTGCGGTTCATGGAGGTTTCCTTGAGCTGCTTGGCAGGGGAGTTTATCTCAAGATAATAGTCACCGTCCTCCTCATGCTTCACCTGTGTGAGCTTGATGGGTTGCTGCTTGCTGTCGAGTACGGTTACTGTCTTCGCATCGGGGGCTATTTCATAGTCTGTGAGCCTCCTGCGGCTGACGCACAGGTAGTTGTAGCCTTTCTCCTTTATCTTCTGCAGGTTCTCCTCCGTGGCTATTCCAGCATCAAGGCATACGAGCACTTTGTCTTTCGGATCATCCGGCACGCGTGTCTTGGAATTGAGCGTATCCACCATGTCGGGCAGAGAGTCAGGGTCTGCGGTGTTTCCTGCAAGGATGGAAGAGTAGCGTATGAAGCCTTCCTTGTTGATGCACAGTGCCAATACGAGCAGTTTGCAGTCAGAGCGCTTCTCCTTGGAGCGTCCGAACTGAGCTTTCCTGCTGCCTTCCTTGCGTCCTTCGAAGTAGAAGTTGGTCAGATCGAAGATTGCTATCCTGTTCGTTATGTTGAACAGGTCGTCCGTCTTCTGGCAGAGGTGGCTTTCAAGCTTGTCCTTCAGTTCATAGAGTGACGGAGCCACCTTGTATATGGACTGGAATCCGGGACGCCATTCCTGGTTGCCGCTGAGGAGCTCGCATACTGCCGAGTTCTCGTCCATGATGCGCATGGACTTCAGTTCCGAGGGCGAGTAGATGGTGCGGGTGATGAGATGTGCCAGCGTGGTGTTTATCTGTATCTCGCTCCAGCCCTCGCTCCTGAGGAATTTATCTATCTCAAGCTCGCGTATTGCCTGCAGGCATACCCATTCGGCACCGATCTCACGGGCATCGGTATGCTGGATGGTATTCACGTCAACGAGGCGTTCTGCCTTCTTGCGTGACTCTTCCATCGTGGCCTTCACTGCGTCTATGCTGCCGTTATTGACCATTTCCTGCCAGAACTCCCGTGCCTTGCGCTGCACGAACTCGTTGTAGTGTGACAGAGGATTGCCGAAGAGCTCTTCCTGTCCTTGGTGTTCGTGCAGGTAGGTCAGACACTTGCCGATGTCGCGGATCTCCTCCGGGCGGTGCGGCTCATCGATGAAGCCCACGTTCAGCATGATACGGCTCCTCACGCGGCCTGTCAGGTCACGGAAAGACTCCTTGATGCGGTAGTACCAGTCATCGCGCTGAGTCCTCGGGTTGTATCTTGGCTGAGACATGAAGTGCATTGCGGGTGCAAAGGTACCACTTCTCTGCGAGACTTCTGTGTACTACAATTCGATTTCAGCGAATGCTATTATTGAATTACAGCATGTTAGTATCAATAGATACCCAAAAATTGATGAAAATAATTTTGAGATATCAAACTTGGGTTAAATGAAGAACCTCCGCACGCCCTGTCATGTTGAGCGCAGCGAAACATCTGTATACCGCTACGGCATTCGCTGCGCTATTGGACAGATCCTTCGCTTCGCTCAGGATGACAATTAAATGAAGAAAAAAAATGAAGAATGAAGTTCTTCCTCTAAAAGATGCTTCATTCTTCATTCGTATATGAAAGAAGCCGGCGGCTTCTTGGGGTTTCCTCATTGACCGACCCGATAGAGGCCGGCAAGGAGCGTGTCAGCGGCAGAGACGCTCGTTCAACATCACATAGCCCCAAACCATAGGGTCTGCCTTTGACATTTTCTGAAAAATACTTTTTACCTTTTTCATACTGTTATCCTTTCTTCTTTAGTTAAACGTTAAAATACCTATTTACTAACTCTTATCGTGTGCCTCCTCGCCTCACGGCGACCGGCCCACTTTCTTTTTACCTTTATTACTTGTCCAGTTTAGTTTCTGTCTTCCTTTCGGAAGCCGTTTTCGTTGAATTGCACTGCAAAGGTAGTGCCTTTTTGATGCGAAACAATGTTCTACAACATAAAATTCGAGATTCAGACCGTTTTATTGATATAGGTCAAACCCTACTGACAGCTCCGCGAACCGAATCTGTACAAATTGGCAGAAAAAAGGACGAGAACTGACAAGATGACCGGCCGAAGCCGGTTCCTCTCAAAGTTTGATACGCAAATTGCTCAGTTCGGTATCGGTATGCTGCGAAGGAAGGCCTTTCTGGCGGACGGTAATGGTGTGCGAAACACCGGCAGCCGTCTGGGGCAACACCACTTCCTGACGGTACACCTGCTGTTCGGCAGCCGGACGGAGCAGGTAGCCCGTCTTCTTCTCAAAGCGGTTGTACAGCCGCAACACCACCTGGTTCTTTCCCTTCTGCAACGGGAGCAACACCTGCTCGGTGCGGAACGTACAACGGTAGGGGTTGAGGTGCTTCAGCAGCGAGCGTCCGTTGAGGTAGACCTCGATGCCATTGCCGGCCCCCACTTCCACCAGGCAGTCTTGTGCCTTGTCGGCCTCGACCTCCTGCATCAGGAAATACGTCTCCAGGATGTTGGCCTGGAACTCGTCCTGCTCTTTCTCGACGGCTTTCCATTCGCCCCGCTTCAACGGGGGCCGCTGCAAATCGGTCTCTATCGTCGAGGCAGCGTCGAACACGCTGCTGCCCGGGCCGCAGAGATACCGTTCGCCCCACACCGTCTTGCCGGCAGCAATCGGCTGTGCCTTGCCTTCGGCCAGCTTCACGGTGACGGGAGTGCCGTCGACAGTCAGCTCTATTTCCTTGCCTGCCTCCTGCGCCGTGTAGAGCAAGGTCAGCCGCTTGAGGTTGCTCTTCCGCACGTTCCACTCATAGCTCACCGTACTGCGGTAGTTGCTGTAATAGTCGAAACAAGAATAGCTGTAATTGGGGGTGGCGTTGGCCGCAGTGAGCAGGGCGGAGCCGTTCAGCACGTTCATGGGCCGAGGCTCCACCGGTGCGTCAAACTGCAGGGTGAGCACCTTGATTGTGGCATCACTGTAGGCAGAGGCAGGCACCGTGAGCTGTACCTGTGTCCCCTTCTGGGCATACTCCGTCAGTTCTCCCTCGGCCTTGACCAGCCGGTTGCCGGGCACATCGAGGGTAATGCGGCCATCGGCCGGACGGGTGCCCGAGAGAATCAGGTAGAGCTGCTTGTCCTTGCGGGTAATCATCCCCCAGTCGAACTTAGTGCGGAACGGAGAAGCCTCGGTGCCGTAGATGGCCTCGCCGTTCTGACGGAGCCAGGCACCGATTTCCTTCAGCACGTCGCTCTCGAACGGAACGACAGAACCGTCGCCCTTCGGACCGATGTTCAGCAGGAAGTTGCCGCCGTGTGACACCACGCTGATCAGGCTGCGCAGTTTCTCCATCGCCTTGACGTGGGCACTGCCACGCTCCTGCCACGAACGGTAGCTCCAGGTCTCGTCGAACAGAGAAGCGGCACTCTGCCACGGACACTGCAATGCCCCTTCGGGATAGCTGTTGTCGGCCATGACGGCAAAATCATACTGGTCGTTGCCCACACGGCCGCTCACCATACAGTCGGGCTGCAGGCGATGTACGAGGGCATACAGCTCCCGGCTCTGCTCGGGGGTGTTCGAACCCATGTCGAACCACAGTTCGGAGATGGGGCCATAGCCGGTGAGCAGCTCCGTCACCTGCTGCTTGGAGAACTCGTGGTGCTGGGGAGTCACGAAGTCACAGTTATGGCTGGAGATAGGATAGGCATGGGGGAAATGCCAGTCGATGACCGAGAAGTACAGCCCCAGGCGGACACCGCCACGGCGGCAGGCCTCGGACAGCTCTTTCACGAAGTCGCGGTGACAGGGAGTGGCATCGAACGAATTGTAATCGGTCGTGGCCGTGCGGAACATACAGAAACCGTCGTGGTGCTTGGTAGTGATGACAATGGACTTCATGCCCGCCTCCTTGGCCAGTGCCACGATAGCGTCGGCATCAAACGCCGTAGGATTGAAACGAAGGGCCGTGTCGCCGTACCAATCGCTGAAGATACCGGCAAACGACTGAATCTGCTCGCTGTAGCCGCGGGTCACGGGTTGGCCTTCCCACACCCCGCCCAATTCGGAATACAGGCCGAAGTGGATAAACATGGAGTACTTGCTCTCATGCCAAGTGCGGAAAGCCCCACTGGAAATTTGTTGTGCGACCGCACCCAGCATCCACAGGCACGCCGCAAGGGTAACAAAGATTTTCTTCATAAGATAGAACAATATAATAATGTGAAACGTTTTTCTGTAGTATTGAGCAAAGATAGCGTTTTTTTCGGGGTTTTCCTATCTCTTGACAAACAAAAACAAAACAAGCCACAGGGCCCTCCTTGCAGACGCACCGAAACCGGTGGACGGAAGGGGGACCCCGTGGCCTGACAGAACCTCAAGACCAGCGGTCCTTATTTCTGACGGATGAAGATATTGACGGGCGTACCGCTCAGCGGCCAACGCTCGCGTATCTTGTTCTCCAGGAAACGGCGGTAAGGCTCTTTCACGTACTGCGGCAGGTTGGCAAAGAACACGAACGACGGGATCTTCGTGTTGGGCAACTGCGTGACGTACTTGATTTTGATGTATTTGCCCTTGATGGCAGGAGGCGGATAAGCCTCGATGAGCGGCAGCATCTCCTCGTTCAGACGGGCGGTGGCTATCTTGGAGGTACGTGCCTGATAGACTTCCTTGGCCGTCTCAAGCACCTTGAAGATGCGCTGCTTGGTCAGGGCGGAGGTGAAGATGATGGGGAAGTCGGTGAACGGGGCGAAACGGCTGCGGATGGCCTCCTCGTAACCCTTCATCACCTTGGCGGTCTTCTCCTCGATCAGGTCCCACTTGTTGACCACCACCACCAGTCCCTTCTGGTTGCGCTGTATCAGCGAGAAGATGTTCAGGTCCTGTCCCTCGATGCCGCGGGTAGCGTCAATCATCAGGATGCAGACATCCGCATTCTCGATGGCCCGGATGGAGCGCATCACCGAGTAGTACTCCAGGTCTTCGGTCACCTTGTTCTTCTTGCGGATGCCGGCCGTATCCACCAAATAGAAATCGAACCCGAACTTGTCATAGCGCGTGTAGATGGAGTCGCGGGTGGTGCCCGCAATCTCTGTCACAATGTTGCGCTCCTCGCCGATGAAGGCATTCACGATGGACGACTTGCCCGCATTGGGGCGTCCCACCACGGCAAAGCGCGGAATGTCCTCTTCGAGCGCCTCATCGACCTCCTTACTGAACTTGCTCAGAATCAGGTCCAGCAGGTCGCCCGTACCGCTGCCGCTCATGGCAGAGATGCAATAGGGGTCGCCCAGTCCCAGCTTGTAGAACTCGGCGGCATTGTACTGCAGGTCATAGTTGTCCGTCTTGTTGGCCACGAGGATGACCGGTTTCGTGGTGCGGCGCAGGATGGCGGCCACGTCGCTGTCCAGGTCGGTCACGCCGTTCACCACATCCACCACAAAAAGAATCACATCGGCCTCGTCCATCGCCAGCATCACCTGCTTGCGGATTTCGCCTTCAAAAATATCATCCGAGTTGACCACCCATCCGCCGGTGTCTACGACAGAGAACTCCTTGCCCTGCCATTCCGACTTACCGTACTGACGGTCGCGGGTCGTACCGGCCTGTTCATTCACGATAGCCTGACGGGTCTGGGTCAGGCGGTTAAACAGTGTCGACTTTCCCACATTGGGGCGTCCTACGATTGCT
>CAMAFR010000081.1 GCA_945833835.1 uncultured Bacteroides sp. | reverse complement strand
CAAACCTGTAACCGGCTGATCCGTAGTCAGCTACTCTATTCAGTTGAGCTACGCGACCGTTTGCTTTTTTGCTTTGTGTGGCGAAACAGGAGGTGGTGACCGCGACAGGATTCAAACCTGTAACCGGCTGATCCGTAGTCAGCTACTCTATTCAGTTGAGCTACGCGGCCATTACCTTTTGTTTGACGGGTGCAAAGGTAGGAGGTTTTGTTGAGACCACCAAACTTTTCGGCGTTTTTTTTCGGAAAAAATCATTCCGTGAAGCGGGTGTTGAAGATTTGCCATCCCAGCGTGAGTCCCACGTTCCAGTTCTTCGAGGGTGAGCTGTAATGGTTTACATAGGCGCTGACGGCCCCGAAAGGCAGGCGGAAGACCACCGAGACCTCGCCCATGTACGAGAAGCGGCTGAGCAGCCGGCCCATCGAGGCGTGGCCGTCGGTGTCGCGCAGGATGGGGAAGATGGGGGCAAAGCCGTAGAGCTCGGTGCGTATCTGTACGGACGAGTTGATGAGCCAGACGGGCATGATGCCGGCCCCCACGAACTGGTTGGCCCGGAACGCCTCGTTGTAGGTGATCTTGCTGTGGGCGGTGGGGGCGAACTCGCCCGCCTGCATCATGGTGGCCGTGTAGTTGCGGCTGTTGTTGCGCGAGGAGTAGTAGGCCTTCAGGTAGTTGCCCAGCGAGAAGTGGGGCGAGAGCGGGTGGTAGCGCTCCATCTCGTAGGACAGTTGCAGCCACGTCTGGTCATAGTGGTAGTCGGCGGCCGTCCCGTCGGCCGTGTTGCCGGGCTGGAAGGTCTCGCGCCCCGAGTAGATGTGCGCCACGAGGCGTTCGCGCCAGCCCTTGGTGGCGAACTGCCGGCTGTCGAGCGTGTTGCCCTCCATCGCCACCGAGCCGCCGAAGAGGCGGTACGAGCTGCGGTCGTTCTTGTCGTTGTTGAAGTCTATCACCGCCTTCTGGTAGTACTGGTCTTCCAGGTGCGCCACTCCCAGTCCCAGCTCCGCCTTCTGGTTGCTCAGGAAGGGGAGCGACAGGTAGAGCTTCAGGTACTGCTCCTTCTTCTTGTTGAACACCGGGGCGTTGCCCGAGGTGAACACCTTTTCCTGCTTGAAATAGTCGAATGACGAGAGCGAGACCACCAGCCGGCACGACAGGGGCAGGCGTGTGGGGAAGTCCATCCGGCCCGTGAGGCGGGCATTGTTGTAGATTTGCCCCAGCTGTCCGTCGAGCGAGATTTCCTTCGAGTAGTAGTCCAGGTTGTGGTAGGTGGCCCCCACGTAGATTTGGTTCGAGCCGTTCGAGCCCACGTTGCCGCCCACCCGCAGTGACAGGTCGTCCTCGATCTTCACTTTCAGGTGCAGGTCGTAGGTGGAGTCGGCCGGGTGGTAGGTGGCGTGCGGGAGGATTTCCGAAATCATGTTGTCCGACATCAGCCGGAAGTAGCCCCGCCTGAAGTCCTCCAGCGTGAAGGTCTCGTGTTCGGACGAGTGGAACTCCCTGCGGATGTAGCGTTGCTGCAGCTCGTCGGCGCCTTCGATGCTGATGCGCCTGAACCGGAACTCGGGCAGGCGCTGCCGGTAGGCGGAGCGGCGCCGCTCCACGTCGCGGAGGAGGACCCGCCGCGGGATGCGCGTCTTGATGGAGTCCATCAGCTGCATGGTGCGGTTGTAGCCCAGGTTGTGCAGCTCGTCAAACCGGTCGAAGTCCATGAGGCTCACATCCTTATAGTTGAAGGTGAGCAGGATGCCGGCCGAGTCGGGCACGTTGTAGTCCGTCTTCTGCATGATCATGTTCTCCAGCTGGCTCATGATGTCCCCCTCTGTGGGCTTTGTGGGGTTGGAGCTCACCACGCTGCCGATGATGATGTCCGGGCGGAAGTCCTCCTGCATCACGTTCACCGGGAAGTTGTTGTAGATGCCCCCGTCGTAGGCCAGCACCGAGTCTATCTCGATGGGCTTGAACATGGCCGGGAAGCTCATCGAGGCCCTCACCGCGTCGCCCACGTCGCCCGAGCGGAAGATGATGGGGCGTTTGTTGTACACGTCCGACGCCACGCATCGGAAGGGCACGAACATCCGGTCGAAGTCGCCGTCGCACGAGGCCGTGGCCTGTGCGAACAGTTCCAGGAAGGCGATGTTCATCTGGATGGGGTCCACCACGCTCGACGGGAGGAACTGTGCCTTCACCTTATTGAACGGGTTGCGGAGCGACACCCGGATGTTGAGGAACTCCGGCGTGGGCGGGTTGGCCTTGAAGTAATAAAGATACTTCGTCTCGATGTCGCCCGAGTACCACCGCTTGAAGTCGTCCGATTTCAGCAGCCGCTCCATGTCGTCGGGCGAGTAGCCCATGGCATACATGGAGCTGACGATGGCTCCCATGGAAGTCCCCGCCACATAGTCGATGGGGATGTTGTTCTCTTCGAGCGCGCGGATGATGCCGATGTGGGTCAGGCCTTTGGCGCCGCCGCCGCTGAGCACCAGCCCCACTTTCTGGGCGCGGGCCGGAAGCGCGAAGAGCAGGCATCCGGCCAGGAGTAGGAATAATCTGTGCATGGTTCGGTAGGGGGGGTTAGATGGGTGTGTTTCGCTGCGCTCCACGGGCCGGCTCCGCGGCCTATGCCTGGGGTTTCTTGCCTTCCGTCTTTTTCCTGCGTCCGCCTTCCTTGGGGCGGCCCGTGCGCCGGCCTCCGCCCTGGTTGCCTTTCCGGCGGCGCGACGCGCTTTCGGGGGCATAGGCCGGGGCCTCGCCCAGTTCTTCGGGGAGGGGGATCTTGTAGATGCTCTTTTCGAGGAACTTCTCTATCTGCAGGAATTTGCCTTGCTCGTTCTCGCTCACGAAGGTGATGGCGCAGCCGTCGTTGTTGGCGCGGGCCGTACGTCCGATGCGGTGCACATAGTCTTCGCTGTCGTGGGGCACATCGTAGTTGATGACCAGGCGGATGTCGTCGATGTCAATGCCGCGCGCCACGATGTCGGTGGCCACCAGCAGGTTGATGCGTCCGTTGCGGAACTCGTGCATGATCTCGTCCCGTTGGCTCTGGTCCAGGTCCGAGTGCATCTCGCCCACGTTCAGTTGGAGCCGTTTCAAGGCTTTGGCCACCTCTTTCACCTTCAGTTTGGACGAGGCGAACACGATGACCCGCTCGGGCTGCTGGTGCTTGAAGAGCGACTGGATGATGCCCAGCTTCTGCGCCTCGTAGCAGATGTAGGCCGCCTGTATGATTTTGTCGGCCGGTTTTGACACGGCCAGCTTCACCTCCACCGGGTCCTTCAGGATGGTCTTGGCCAGCTGCTGTATTTTGGCGGGCATGGTGGCCGAGAACATGATGGTCTGCCGCTCCTGGGGCAGCTGCTTGACGATTTGCAGGATGTCGTCCGAGAAGCCCATGTCCAGCATGCGGTCGGCCTCGTCGAGGATGAAGAAGGACACTTTCGAGAGGTCCACGTAGCCCAGGCTGATGTGGCTCAGCAGCCGTCCCGGTGTGGCGATGACCACATCGGCCCCCAGGGTGAGCCCCCGCTTCTCCTGCTCGAAGCGGATGCCGTCGTTGCCGCCGTAAATCGCCACGCTCGACACCGGCATGAAGTACGAGAAGCCCTCCATCTGCTGGTCAATCTGCTGGGCCAGTTCGCGGGTGGGGGACATGACGATGCAGTTGATGGCGTCTTCGGGATAGCCGCCCTTGCTCAGTTGGTTGATGACCGGCAGCAGGTAGGCGGCGGTTTTGCCGGTTCCTGTCTGTGCCACTCCGATGAGGTCCCTGCCTTCGAGGATGACGGGGATGGTATGTTCCTGCACCGGGGTGCATTCTTGAAAGTTCATTGCGTCCAGCGCATCGAGCACGCTGTCTTCTAAGTTCAGTTCTGAAAACTCCATGTTGCTAATTTACGATTTACTGTTTGCTTTCTCGTCCAGGTATGAATCCTTGAACCCCAGGAAGTAGAGGACTCCGTCAATGCCGATGGTGCTGATGGACTGGCGGGCGTTGGCCTTCACCTTCGGTTTGGCATGGAAGGCGATGCCCAGTCCGGCCACCGAGAGCATGGGCAGGTCGTTGGCCCCGTCGCCCACGGCGATGGTCTGCGCGATGTCCACGTTCTCCACTTGCGCCAGCAGCTGGAGCAGTTCGGCCTTGCGGCGTCCGTCCACGATGTCGCCCACGTAGCGTCCCGTCAGCCGTCCGTCCACAATCTCCAGGTTGTTGGCATAGACATAGTCCACGCCGAAGCGCTGCTTCAGGTAGTTGCCGAAGTAGGTGAACCCGCCCGAGAGGATGGCGATTTTGTAGCCGTATTGCTTGAGCACGTACATCAGCCGCTCCACCCCTTCGGTGATGGGCAGGTTTTCGGCGATGTCCTTCATGACCCGCTCGTCCAGGCCCTTGAGCAGCGCCACCCGCTCGGTGAAGCTCTCCTTGAAGTCTATCTCGCCGCGCATGGCCCGTTCGGTGATGGCCTTCACCTGGTCGCCCACGCCGGCCCTGACGGCCAGCTCGTCGATGACCTCCGTCTCGATGAGCGTCGAGTCCATATCGAAGCAGATGAGGCGGCGCATGCGGCGGTACATGGTGTCTTGCTGGAAAGAGAAGTCCATGCCCAGCGAGGAGCTGAGGTCCATGAGCTTGCGCTGCAGCTCCTCGCGGTCGCGCGGGGTGCCGCGCACGGAGAACTCGATGCAGGCGCGCACCCGTCCCTTCTGCTCGTCGAGCGGGATGCGTCCCGTGAGGCGGCGTATGGCGTCGATGTTCAGTCCCTGTTCGGCCAGCAGGGCGGTGGCTCCGGCTATCTGCCGGGCGGTGAGCTTGCGCCCCAGCAGCGTGAGGATGTAGCGGTGCTTGCCCTGCATGCCCACCCACTCGTTGTACTCCTCGGCCGGGATGGGGTAGAACCGCAGGTTGATGCCCAGGTCAGAGGCCTTGAAGAGCAGGTCTTTCATCACATTGCCCGAGTCTTTCTCGGGACACTTGAAGAGGATACCCAGCGAGAGGGTATTGTGGATGTCCGCCTGGCCGATGTCGAGGATGTCGACGTCGTATTCGGCAAGGATGTCCGTGATGGAGGCCGTCAGCCCCGGGCGGTCCATGCCGTGGATGCGGATAAGTATGAGTTCGGTTGTCTGGTCCATTCCAAATAGTGTCTTCTTGTTCTGCTCGCAAATATAGCTAAATATCGTTTACCCGTCCCTTTAATAAAGAGGTAAAATGCAGCAAAAGCGGTCGAAAACCGTGAAAAGATGCTTAAAAACATATTTTTTGCGCAGTTTTTGTAGTACGTAAGCAAAAAAGCCGTATCTTTGCAGCGGTTTCAAAACACTGACGGACGTTTCTTCGGAGGCTGTCCGCTAAGCAATGTTCCGGGGAGAAACCACTGTGAAGGGCAGTCCCGGATAGTATTAACTAAAATCGAGTTACATGATTAAAAGTGTAAAAGGGGTTTTTGTTGTATTAGTATTCAGTTCCTTACTTTCTCTTTCGTTCGAGAAGGAGAGTATGACGACAGAGCGTCTGGTTCCCGGCGACAAGTTTCCGGAGCTGGTGCTTTGTGACACAGAGCAGCCGCTCAACCTGCTTGCCGCCGACGGGCAATACACGTTGTTGAGCTTTTGGGCGAGCTATGATGCGGCCTCGCGCGAAAAAAACGCCGCATTGAGTCACCTGGCGCAGCAGTCAGGCCGGGTGAAGATGGTGTCTGTCTCATTTGACCGCTACGCGTCCATCTACCGCGCCAGCATGAAGCAAGACGGTCTGTCGGAAGCCGATTGCCACCACGAGACAGCAGGTTCCGACTCCGAGACGTTCCGCTATTTCCGCCTGGAGCAGGGCTTCAGGAACTACCTCCTCGACGGCGAGGGCCGCGTGGTGGCGCTGAACGTATCGCCGAAAGATCTGGTTTCCTATCTGCGCTGATGGGTGCGCGGAGCCGGAAGGCCGGTATCTTCTGAATTGAATTTTTGAATACAACAAAAAATGATGAGTTGTTCAAGTAGGGGAATCTGCCCCGCAGCTTGGGCAACTTTTTTTGTGTCCCCCGGGGAGCACGGTGGGGGGGAAGCCC
>CAMAFR010000080.1 GCA_945833835.1 uncultured Bacteroides sp. | reverse complement strand
TCGTAAAGGGCACCACCAACGGTACCATTACCGGTCTTGACGGTGACTTCTCCCTCTCCAACGTGAAGAAGGGCGACATCATCCAGATTTCGTTCGTGGGCTACGTGACTGCTGAAGTCACTTATAACGGCCAGCCGCTGAACGTCACTCTGAAGGACGACTCACAGCAGCTGGAAGAAGTGGTCGTCACCGCACTCGGTATGAAGCGTGCTACCAAGGCGTTGGGATATGCCGTGACGGAAATGAAAGGTGAAGACCTGAACGCCAATGTTGTAAACCCTGTTTCTGCCTTGCAAGGTAAGGTAGCCGGTGTGGACATTTCTGGATCTGACGGTGGTCTGTTCGGTTCTGCTAAAATCTTGATTCGTGGTGCTTCCACACTGAGTGGCAATAACCAGCCTATTTATGTGGTGGACGGTGTCATCTTGGACAATGCCATCAAGAATGGTGATGCCGATTGGAGTACAACAGATAAGGACTGGGGTAATGAACTGAAAAACTTGAATCCTGACGATTTTGCCACCGTATCCGTACTGAAAGGTGCAGCCGCCACTGCCCTGTATGGTTCACGCGGTCTGAACGGTGCCGTTGTTATCACTACCAAGAGTGGTAAAGGAAAGAAAGGATTGGGCATTAGCTTTTCTCAGACATTGGGTATTGACCATGTGTACAAAGGACCTGATTTTCAGAATAAGTATGGAAACGGACAATATGCGGGTAATATATTCTATGAAACTGATGCCAACGGTAACTATATCCAATGGGATACCAACCAGTTCAAAAAGAATGCCAATGGTGACAGAACAGTCATAGGAACAACTTCCCGTCAATTCGGTCCCGCATTTGATGGACAGCCTATCGAGTACTATGACTATCAGATGGTTCCTTATAGCCCCAAAAAGAATAACTTTACGGATGCTTACGACAATGGTTTCAACACTAACACCAACCTGTCTATCCAGGGCGGTAATGAAACCACCTCATTCTATACTTCTCTCTCTTACAAGCACGCTACGGGTACAACGCCTAACAACAGTTTCGACCGTCTGTCATTGCTGGCAAAGGCCTCTCACAAGATTTCCAAGGATGTAGAGATCGAAGCCAGCATGTCATTCGCTAATTCTACACCGAAGGGCGGTGAAACCAACTTGGGTGAATATTTCATTGACGGTACATGGACCCGTATGTACGATACCCGTTATTGGAGAGATAAATACAAAGGTAAACATGGTGGTCTGGCCAGTGCAGATTATGGGGATGAATATGCTTACGCTCCTGGCAGAAGCATCTGGTTTAGCATGTATGAGAATGAATACACCCAGAAGGAAACCTCTGTTCGCCCGAGCTTGAAACTGACTGCAGATTTGACTGATTGGTTGAAGTTGAGCGTGGAAGGGAACTACAACTATTACTACAAACGCAACGAGTCGAAGGAGTTGGGTCAGGGATATGCCAACGACGGTGGATATTATGGCATGAGCCTGTACACAAAGGAACAGACCAACCTGAATGCCAACCTGACCTTCAACAAGTCTTTCGGTGACTGGAGCATGAACGGTTTTGTACGCGGTGAGTATTACCACAACTTCCAGCAGGAAATGTCGGAAAGCACCAGTGGCGGTCTGATTGTACCGGGTCAGTACTTTATTGGCAACTCTAAGAACACAGCCAATTATTCCGGTAAGATTTCTGGTGAAAAGACCATCCTTTCTGTTGCCGCACAGTTTGGTGTCAGCTGGAAAGATCAGGTGTTCTTGGATGTGACCGGACGTAATGACTGGGCTTCATCATTGGTCTATGCGGACAAGCATGGTAATTATTCATTCTTCTATCCGTCTGTATCGGCATCCTGGTTGATTCATGAGACTTTCCGAGGTAAATTGCCCGAATGGATTTCATTCATGAAAATCCGTGGTTCGTGGGCACAGGTAGGTAACGACACCGATGCGTACATCATCAACTCAGCTTATAGTATCATTTCCTCTACGACAGCTGCCGGTAACACCTATGGTCTGGAAATTCCAAAGAAATCCTACTCAACGGATTTGAAACCGGAACGTAAGAACTCTTGGGAAATCGGTTTGGACTGGCGCTTCCTGCGTAACCGTATCGGTCTGGATTTGACTTACTACAAGGAAAATACGAAAGACCAGATTATGACCATTGATGTGCCCTGGGTTTCCGGTATCAACCAGCAGCTTATCAATGCCGGTAACATCCAGAACTCAGGTGTGGAAATTGCATTAAATACCACTCCGATTGAAACAAAAGACTGGACTTGGGATTTGAACTTCACTTATACCAAGAACACTTCTAAGATTGTTTCTTTGCACGAGAATGTGGCAGACTATATCACGTTGACCGGTATGGCCAACTATGGAAACTATCGTATCGCCTCCGTAGCTGAAGTGGGTGGTGAATATGGTTTGTTAAAATCAGATACTAAACCGAAGATTGACGAAAAGAGCGGTCTGCCGGTATTGTCAACCGCCTGGTACAACAACGACAATTATCATGCCGTCTACTATGAACGTTCTGGTGAAGTGGAAACTATTGGATCTATGCAACCTGATTTCTTGGGTGGTATCAACACCTCGCTGAGATACAAGAATTGGTCTTTGCGTGCTCAGTTGGATATGCGTTTCGGTGGTTATGTAGCTGCTTATGGTTCAAAATACGGTACTGCCTATGGTTACTTGCAGGAGTCTATGTTCTGTCGTGACAGTGAGAACGGTGGTATGACATTTAAGTCTATTTGGGACGGCAAAGAATATCACGATGGTTATATACCGACAGGTATTATCTTAGGTGGTACGACACTTGACACTCCGAGTGGATCCTATACTGTAGCTGAAGGTGGCGAAACCTATCAGGCACTTTTTGATAAAGGTCTCGTTGATCCGCAGCACGGTACGTCATGGACCTACTGGAACAATGCTTGGAGTACCGGTACAATCAATGAATCATGGTTCAAGGAACTGAACTACATTGCCTTGCGTGAAGTAGCTGTCAGCTACCGTGTACCTGAGAGCTTTGCTAAAAAGATTGGTGCCAGCAATATCAGCTTGACTGTAGCTGGTCGCAATTTAGGATATCTGCTGAATTCACTTCCCAATGGATTCAATCCGGAATCTATGCGTGGTACCTCTTCCTCACAGTTCATGATTCGTTCGGTAAGCCCCTACGTTGCCAACTATACCTTTACTATTAACGCTACATTCTAACAAGTAACTGTTTATATCGGAATTATTATGAAACTTTATAAATCATTTTTAGCCGCAACGGCTATGAGTACACTGCTTTTGGGCAGTTGTGCCGATGACTTCGCTGAAATGAACCAGGACAAGGCGGCGGTTACTACTCCGAACGCCAGCTATCTGTTCGCTCAGACGGTGAACGTATTCGAAGCATGTGGATATACTTACTGGTTCTATAATGCCCCTATGATGTATAGCTGGAACCAGATGGGTGTTCCTACCGGCGGTATGACCAACGGTATCACGGCTACGACCGCTACCGGTGACCAAGGATCCCAGTATATCAACACCCTGCGCTATGTACGTGAAATTGAGAATACATTAAGCAATTTGCCGGAAGAAGAGGCTGCCAGCATGACTTCCTACCAGGCTGCAGCAGAAGTGTTGACCATCTATCTGGCTATCTTTGACTCTGATATGTATGGCAATCTGACCTACAATGAAGCTTGCCGCGCCAAGTTTGGAGGCCCGCTGACACCGGCTTATGATTCGCAGGAAAGTCTGTATAACACTTGGTTGGAACAGCTGGATGCGGCCATCGCCACTTTCTCTAAGGAAGGACAGGTCATCACCGGTTCACAGGATGTCGTATTTAAGGGAGATTTGAAGAAATGGGCCAAATTTGCCAACTCTCTGAAACTGCGTATTGCTGTCCGCCTGATTGCCCAAAATATGGAAAAAGCAAAACAAGTGGCTGCTGCTGTGGCTTCGGCTTCGTGCGGCTATATTGACACTTTGGATGACGAAGTACTCTTCAACAAGGCTACGGTTTCCACTATGGGTGGTGACTTGCTTTACCATTGGAGCAATGGCTTTATGGATGGTACCGCCTCCAGCGGTGAAGTGATTAACTTCATGGTAGACAACCTGGATCCGCGTGTCCGTTTCTGCTATCAGAAGAACGAATGGAATTCAAAAGTGGTACAGGCTTACTATGACAGAGGTAAGGAAATTCCTGACTTCATTGAAAGTAAAGTGGACTATACGACTGATGCTGACGGTAAGAAGCATTTCGTGGCATGGAAGGGTGCCGGTGAACCTTGGGTACGCTACTATGGCCTTCCGTTGGAATATAATTCATCCAGTATGGCCAAATATGACTGGTATTATCGCTATGGCAACAACAAGATTGCCGATGCGGAAGGTAAGGTGGAAAAGAGCTATTGTACATTCTCTTATTTCCAGCAGCAGATGATTATTGGACGTCGCTATAATGTATCTGTCCCGACGGCTCCCGGTGACATCAAGTCGGTGGCCTCCAAGGATCGTCCTTGGTACGGCTTGTATCTGGGTGCGGCTGAGGTGAACTTGTATCTGGCAGAATTCGCCATGATTAACAATAACGATGCAGCTGCCAAGACGTACTATGACAAGGCTTTGGAATTGTCAGTGCAGGAATATGACAAGCTGGCCAAACTGAATCAGATTGCTTATTACGGCACTACGTATGATTATGATCCGAACGAAGAAGTCATCGATTTGAAAGACGGTGAAATCAGCACTATGATGCAACAGCCTGCTTATGCCTTTACAGGTACAAGAGATGAAAAATTAGAAAAGATTTACATCCAGCAGATGCTGAACTTCACATTGTACCCGAACGAACAATTCATCACAGCACGTCGTTCCGGTTACCCGAAGGTAGGTTCGTCACTGATTGCCCGCGAAACTTACGCAGGTACTCCGGTGAACATGATTCCGCGTCGATTCGATACGGGTGTGCCTGTGGACACTGATTTGATGTATGACCTCCAGATGGCAAACATTAAGAACCAGGGCTTCACGGCTACTTCCAGCGGTGCCAACCACTCGGACAAACTGCACGATGAACGTATCTGGGCAGACAAGAATGCTCCAGAATGGGGTGCTGGTCATAATTATTGATTTTATATTGACCTTACTGAAGGGAGTGGCCGTTTGGTCACTCCCTTTTGATATATTCATATTTTTGAAGATGATAAGACCTGTGTTTTTTGCATTGTTTGCCGTTATAAGCGGCATGTCTGGAGCGTCTGTTTGTGCCCAAAATAAACCAACTTTCCTGATGGAACAGTTTACAGAAGCGACGGTATTCTTCAAGAACCGTTCAGTAACAGTTGCTCCAATGAATTATGATGTGACTAATAATGTGATGTATTACAAAGCTAATGGTACGGTCATGGAACTGACCAACAGCGCACTGATTGACAGCATTGTATGGCCGACAAAATACAAGTTTGTAGTGCATCAGGACATTTATCTGCATGAATTGCCATTGCCTAACGGAAGGATATTCATTCATTGGAGGATTCGGGAAGTCAACATCGGCAAACAAGGGGCGTTGGGACTGAACACGCAAGCCAAAGTTGAGCAGATAGATTTAAAATCAATAGGCATTTACACTGATGACCAGGAGATTCGTAAAATAGACATCTACAAATTGCGTAACAATAATGAGTATTTCATTCTCCATCAGGGAGGGAGGAAGAAAGTCACGAACCTGAAAAGCTTGCTGAAGCTCTATCCTCAACATACAGACAACCTTAGAGCGTTTGCCAAGTCAGAACATATAGATATGAATCATGTATCGGACGCATTGAAGATCATCAACTATGCATTGGGACTAAAGTATTGAACCATGCACCTGCACATAAAGCCACCAGCAACTGTTGTTAATAGTGCTTGGTGGCTTTGTGGATGAAAGTACCGATAGATATCAATAGATTAATTGTTTTGTAATCGGTCCTTAACTTTCTTTTTTGACCGGACTTGTTGCTCTAAGCCCTTTAATTGGGGACACAATTCAGCTAACATTCCTCACACACCGCCATGTCCATGCCGTGCCATACCACGACGATGCAGTGCA
>CAMAFR010000079.1 GCA_945833835.1 uncultured Bacteroides sp. | reverse complement strand
CGCTCGACGAGGGCGACTTCGCCATGCAGATGACCCTGCCGGCCGGCAGCTCGCTCAGCAAGAGCGTCGACGTGTCACTCCGGGCCGAGAAGATACTGAAAGAGCGGTTCCCCGAAATCAAGCACGTGGTGGCCAAGATCGGGACCGCCGAGGTGCCCACCGACCCCATGGCGGTAGAGGATGCCGACGTGATGATTGTCATGAAGCCGTTTGACGAGTGGACCTCCGCCCGCAGCCGCGCCGAGATGGTGGAGAAGATGAAGGCCGCCCTTGCGCCGCTGGCCGACGAGGCAGAGTTCAACTTCAGCCAGCCCATCCAGCTGCGCTTCAACGAGCTGATGACGGGTGCCAAGGCCGACATCGCCGTCAAGCTCTACGGCGAGGACATGGGCGTGCTCTACGCCACGGCCCGCGAGGCCGCCCGCTATGTGGAGCAGGTGCCCGGAGCCGCCGACGTGATTGTAGAGCAGGCCATGGGGCTCCCCCAGTTGGTGGTGAGCTACGACCGCGCCAAGATTGCCCGCTACGGCATCAACATCGAGGAGCTGAACACCCTCCTCCGCACCGCCTACGCGGGCGAGGCCGCCGGGGTGGTGTTCGAGAACGAGCGGCGCTTCGACCTGGTGCTGCGGTTGGACAAGGACAAGGTGAGCGACCTGAACCTGGACAAGCTCTTCGTACACACCCCCGAGGGGGTGCAGCTGCCCGTGAGCGAGGTGGCCTCCATCCGCCTGCACAACGGCCCGCTGCAAATCAACCGCGACGCCACCCGCCGGCGCATCGTCATCGGGGTGAACGTGCGCGACGCCGACATCCAGCAGGTGGTGGCAGACATCCGGAGCACGCTGGAGCGGCACATCCGCCTGCAGCCCGGCTACTACTTTGAATACGGCGGCCAGTTCGAGAACCTGCAGAACGCCATCCGCACCCTGACGGTGGTCATCCCCGTCGCCCTGCTGCTGATACTGCTGCTGCTGTTTCTCGCCTTCCGCCATGTGGGCTACTCGCTGCTCGTGTTCACCTCGGTGCCCCTGTCGCTCATCGGCGGCATCGTGGCCCTGTGGCTGCGCGGCCTCCCGTTCAGCATCTCGGCAGGGGTGGGCTTCATCGCCCTCTTCGGCGTGGCGGTGCTCAACGGCATCCTCATGATCAACCACTTCAGTGCCGTGCGCCGGGCGGGCCTCCACCCGCTGTGCACCGGGGTCGTCCTCCGCCGGGGCTGCCCGCACCTGCTGCGTCCGGTGTTCCTCACCGGCCTGGTGGCCTCGCTGGGCTTCGTCCCGATGGCCGTGGCGCAGTCGGCGGGAGCCGAGGTGCAGCGTCCGCTGGCCACGGTGGTCATCGGCGGACTGATTGTCTCTACGGCACTCACGCTCCTCATCATCCCGGTGCTCTACCGGGCCATCCACCTGCTGCCGGTCATCTGGCGCAGCCGGAAGCCCCATAAGGAGGCCCGGACCGCTTCCCCCCAACCATGAACCAAGAAGAACAAAGGGCGGACTACCCCCATATCCTACATTTATAGAAACGACGCTATGAAACGACTGATTCTCATGGCCGGCCTGGCCGGATGCCTGGCCGCCTGCCACAACGCAACCCGACAAGAGACGACGGCGGCCGAAGCTCCGGTGGCCGGCCACCCGACAGACACCACCGCCACCGACGGCCTCACCGGAGCCACCGCCAAGCCCAACGTGTCCGCCTTCAACGGACTGCTCATCGTGCCTCCGGGCCGGCACGCCACCCTCACCGCCGTGATGGGCGGCACCGTACACAGCACGACGCTGCTGCCGGGAGCCCGGGTGGACAAAGGACAGGTGGTGGCCACCCTGGCCAACCCCGAATTCATCCGCCTGCAACAGGAGTACCTGGAGGCGCAGGCGCAGACCGAGTACCTGGAAGCGGACTACCGGCGGCAGCAGCAGCTCTGCGCCGACGGGGCCTCGCCGCAGAAAAGGCTGCAACAGAGCAAGGCCGACTACCTCTCGATGAAAAGCCGCATGGCCGCCGCCGCCGCGCAACTGCGGCTGCTGGGCGTGGACGCCGCACGGCTCACGGCCGACGGCCTACGCCCCTACCTGGAGATTACCTCGCCCGTGAGCGGCTATGCCACCCGCATGGAGCTGAACGTGGGCAAGCACATCGCCGCCGGCGAACCCGTGTGCGACGTCATCAGCAAAAGCGAGACGCTGCTGCAGCTCACCGCCTACGAGAAGGACCTGGCCCGGCTGGAGCCCGGCAAGGAGCTGGAGTTCCGCGTGAACGGCATGGAGGGCGACACCTTCAGCGCCACCCTCCTCTCGGTAGACCAGACCGTGGACCCCACCAACCGCTCTGTCAAGGTGTATGCCCGCGTGCAGGGCTCGCACCCGCAGTTCCGCCCCGGAATGTATGTCAATGCCAGAATAAAACCGTAACTTTGCCGCATGAAGACCGCCGTGCCCGACAAATACGCCCTGACGCAGAACGCCATCGCCCTGATGGTGGCGTTCCTCATCCACCTGCCCGAACTCCTCGCGCTCACCGACCGTTCGGGGCAGGCCGCGCTCTTTCCGGACATGAGCGGCCTCGACGTGGCGGGCGAGATTGTCTTCGCCTACCTCTCGATGCTGCTGCTGTTCGCGCTCAACGTGCGGCTGTTCCGCTTCGACAACGAGCTGGTGGCGGTGCGCTGGCGCAGTGTGCTCCTCTCGTTCGGGCTCACGTGGGGGGCCAGCAGCCTGCTGGGCAAAGGCTTCGTCTGGCTGCACGGATGCCTGGACTTCCCCGCCGTCGACGCGCAGCTGCACCGCTACCTGCACCCGCTGCGCGACGTGCTGCTGGCCAGCGTGGTCACCGGCAGCTGCTACCTGCAGCACCTGAGCCGCGAAAGCCGGCGCATGCTGCTCGAAAACCAGCAGCTGCGCACCGAGAACCTGCTCAACCGCTTCGAGGCCCTGAAGAGCCAGCTCAACCCGCACATGCTCTTCAACAGCCTGAACACCCTCTGCTCCCTCATCCGCGAAGACGGCGACAAGGCCCAGCGCTACCTGCAGGAGCTCTCGCGCGTGCTGCGCTACACCCTGCAGCAGAACGAGAACAACTGCGTCAGCGTGGACCAGGAGATGGAGTCCGTCCGCTCCTACATCTACCTGCTGCAAATGCGCTACGAGGACAACCTGCGCTTCCACATCGAGCTGGCACCCGGCACAGGCCACCGGCGGCTGCCCTCGATGGCCCTGCAGCTGCTGATAGAGAACGCCGTGAAGCACAACGAGATAAGCAACCGCCATCCGCTCACGGTCAGCATCCGCACCGCCGGGGAGAAGCTCGTGGTGAGCAACCCGCGCCGCCCCAAGACCGTGGCCCCGGGCAGCACCCGCGTGGGGCTGGACAACCTCTCGAAACGCTACCGGCTCCTGACGCGGCAGGACATCGAGGTGCGGCAAACCGCAGACACCTTCACCGTAACCCTCCCCCTGATATGAACGCACTGATTGTAGAAGACGAAAAAGCCGCCCTGCGCAACCTCAAAGCCCTGCTGGCGCAGGTGGCACCCGCCCTCCACGTGGCGGGCGAGACAGACAGCATCGCCGACACCCTGGACTGGCTGGCCGACCACCCCTGCCCCGACCTGGTGTTCATGGACATACAGCTGGCCGACGGCCCTGCCTTCGACATTTTTGACCGCACCGACATCGGCTGCCCGGTCATCTTCACCACGGCCTACGACGAATATGCGCTGAAGGCCTTCGGGGTGAACAGCATCGACTACCTGCTCAAGCCCATCAACGCCGACGACCTGGCGCGGGCCCTCGACAAACTGCAACGCCTGACGCATCCGCTCCCCGGGCGTGACTACCGCCGGCTGGCGGGCGAGCTGCGGCAGGCGGCCTACCAGAACCACTTCCTGGTGCCGCTCAAGGGCAACAAATACCTGCCCGTCTCGGCCGACAGCCTGCTCTACTTCTACATCTCGGGGGGCACCGTGAAGGCGATGGACGAGAACGGACGCGAGCTGCCCTTCGCCCAGACACTCGACGAACTGGCCGACTGCCTCGACCCCCACCGCTTCTTCCGGGCCAACCGCCAGTTCCTCATCGCCCGCAAGGCCATCTGCGACATCGACCTCTGGTTCAACGGACGGCTGGCGGTGAACCTCGTCTGCCCCACCCCCGAGAAGGTGCTCATCAGCAAGGCCAAGGCGGCCGAGTTCAAGCAGTGGCTCACGGAATGAGGCGGCGCGCAGGCGGGGACGCGCGTCAGATGTGTATGCCGTAGTCGCACTTCACCTCGTCCATCACAAACATGCTCTCCAACGAGCCCAGGCTCTCTATCGTGCCCAGCACGTTGAGCAGGAACTCCTGGTAATACTTCATGTTGGGCGCATGGATCTTGAGCAGATAGTCGTAGCTGCCCGAGATGTTGTAGCACTCCGTCACCTCCGGAATGCCCCGGATGATGCGCGTGAACTCCCCGGCTATCTCGCGGTTCATGCGGCTCAGCTTCACGTTGCAGAACACCACGAAACCCTGGTTCAGCTTCTCGGCATCGAGCACGGCAATGTATTTCCTGATGTACCCGTTGTGCTCCAGGCGCTTGAGCCGCTCGAAAACGGGGGTGGACGAAAGGCTCACCTTGGCGGCCAGCTCCTTGATGGTGAGGCGGGCATTGGCCTGCAGGGTGCGCAGTATCTGCAGGTCCACATGGTCTAATTTATCGGTTGCATCCATAGCTGCTGTCTTTGTATTCTTGTTAAAGTGACTGTTTGGCTGCAAAAGTACGGAAAAATGTCGGATTCCGGCAACACCTTCCCCAAAGAAAATTATTCTGCCGTCCGAAGGACATCCCGCTATAATATTGGTATAATTTCTGACAAATGACATAACAAAAGAATTATATCCCAATATTTCGCCATATATTGGACGATAACACTAAAACGCATACCTTTGCCACATCTTCAAACAAGCAAGTGATAACTTAAAAAAAATACCATTATGGCAAACAACAAGAAATACCGTTTCGAGACATTACAACTCCATGTAGGACAGGAACAACCCGACCCCGCCACCGACGCGCGCGCCGTGCCCATCTACCAGACCACCTCTTACGTGTTCCGCAACTCACAGCATGCCGCCGACCGCTTCGGGCTGCGCGACGCGGGCAACATCTACGGCCGCCTGACCAACTCCACCCAAGGGGTGTTCGAAGACCGTGTGGCCGCCCTCGAAGGGGGCGTGGCAGGCCTGGCCGTCGCCTCGGGTGCCGCCGCCGCCACCTATGCGCTGCAGAACATCCTCGGGGTGGGCGACCACATCGTGGCAGCCGACAACCTCTACGGCGGCTCGTTCAACCTCATCACCCACACGCTGGCCACGCAGGGCATCAGCCACAGCATCGTCAACGTGAACGACCTCGCCGCGCTCGAAGCCGCCATCCGCCCCAACACGAAAGTCATCTACGCCGAGACCTTCGGCAACCCCAACTCGGAAGTGACGGACATTGACGGCGTGGCCGCCGTGGCCCACCGCCACCACATCCCGCTCATCATCGACAACACCTTCGGCACGCCTTACCTCATCCGTCCCATCGAGCACGGAGCCGACGTGGTGGTGCACTCGGCCACGAAGTTCATCGGCGGCCACGGCTCCAGCCTGGGCGGCGTCATTGTAGACGGCGGCACCTTCGACTGGAAAGCCAACGCCGACAAGTTCCCGACCCTGGCCCAGCCGGACCCGAGCTACCACGGCGCCGTCTTTGCCGACGTGGCCGGTGCGGCCGCCTTCGTCACCCGCATCCGGGCGGTGATTCTGCGCGACACCGGCGCCACCCTCTCGCCCTTCAACGCCTTCCTCCTGCTCCAGGGGCTGGAGACCCTCTCGCTGCGGGTGGAACGCCATGTGGCGAACGCCCTGCGCGTGGTGGATTTCCTGAAGAACCACCCGAAGGTGGCCCGGGTGAACCACCCCTCGCTGCCCGACCACCGCGACCACGCGCTCTATGAGAAATATTTCCCCAACGGCGGCGGCAGCATCTTCACCTTCGAGATCAAGGGCGGACAGGAGGAAGCCTGGCGGTTCATCGACTCGCTGCAAATCTTCTCGCTGCTGGCCAATGTGGCGGATGTGAAGAGCCTGGTCATCCACCCCTACACCACCACCCACTCGCAGATGAGCCCCGAGGAGCTGGCCCAACAGCACATCACTCCCTCTACGGTGCGTCTTTCAATAGGTACCGAACATATCGACGATCTTCTCGACGACCTGCGGCAGGCGTTGGACAAGTTAAATGAAGAATGAAAAGTGGAGAACTTCATTTAAATGATGAATGAAGAATCTTTAGAATTGTCAT
>CAMAFR010000078.1 GCA_945833835.1 uncultured Bacteroides sp. | reverse complement strand
TTCACTCTTCATTCTTCACTCTTCACTCTTCATTCTTCATTCTTCACTCTTCATTTTTCATTCTTCATTTCCCTGTCATGTTGAGCGAAGCGAAACATCTGTAAACCGCTACCGATATGGGCTGCGCTATGTGGACAGATCCTTCGCTGCCGCTCAGGATGACAAGCGTGGGAAAAGTGTGGACAAGCATGGAAGATTCTTCATTTTTCATTCTTCATTCTTCATTTAAATGAGGTTCTTCATCTCCCCGGCGTACCTTCCGCAGCAGGGTCTGCAATTCGAACAGTCGGTCGGGGTAGCGGGCGGCCAGATTCTCCTGTTCGTCCCCCAGCCTCATGTCGTACAGTTGTGGGGTGGGGTGGTTGCCTGTTTCTATCTTCGGGCCCCAAGGAATCATTTTCGGGCCGTCGTTGGGCTCGATGTATTTCCACTCCTTGGTGCGGACGGACAAGGTACCGTTGGCGGCATGCTCTACAATCCACGGGCGGTCGGTGGTGTCGGTTCCCAGCAGGTTGCCCAGCCTGTTGCGGCTGTCAGGGGCACTGCCTTTCGGCATACGCGCCTGGAGCAGGGCGGCGAAGGAGGCCATCCAGTCTATCTGCGACATCAGCACGTCCGATTCGCCCCGGGTCTTGATGCCGTTCGGCCAGCGGATAATGGCCGGGATGGCGGTCCCTCCCTCGAAGGCACTGTATTTGTTGCCGCGCCACGGTCCCGAGGGTCGGTGGCCGTTCAGCCGCTCTTCTGCCTGGTCGTCATACCCGTCGTCCACTACCGGCCCGTTGTCGCTGGACAGCAGTACCAGCGTGTTGTCGGCTATCCCCAGACGGTCCAGTGTCTGCATGATTTGCCCCACGGTCCAGTCGAACTGCACGATGGCGTCGCCGCGTACCCCCATCGGGTTCTTGCCCCGGAAGCGGTCGTGCGGGAAACGGGGTACGTGCACGTCGTTGGTGGCGAAATACAGGAAGAAAGGCTCGTCTTTGTGCCGTTCCATGAAGCCGATGGCGTGGGCGGTGATGGAGTCGGCGATGTTCTCATCCTTCCAGAGTGCCTTGCCACCCCCTTTCATGAACCCGATGCGCCCGATGCCGTTCACGATGGCCATGTCGTGTCCGTGGCTGGAGCGTTGGTTGTAGAGCAGTTCGGGGTGTTCGCGGGCCGTCGGTTCTCCGTCGAAATTCCGGACATAGCTCACCTCGATAGGGGCGGAGGGGTCGTAGTTGGCCACCTGGCCGTTCTCGATGAACACACAGGGCACACGGTCGGCGGTGGCGGCCATGATGTAGTGGTAGTCGAATCCCAGGTCGGCCAGGCCGGCGGGAAGGGGAGCGTTCCAGTCCTGTCCGCCCGTCTTGTCGCCCAGCCCCAGGTGCCATTTGCCGAAGGCGGCCGTGGCATATCCGGCACTTTTGAACAAGTCGGCCATGGTGAACTGTTCGGGTCGGATAATCATCCCCGCATTGCCGGCGGCCACATCCGTACCTGGTTTGCGCCAGGCATATTCGCCCGTCAGCAGGGCGTAGCGTGACGGGGTGCTGGTGGCCGAGCAGGCGTGGGCGTTGGTGAACCGGAGGCCCTGACCGGCCAGCCGGTTGATGTGGGGAGTCTGTACGTTCTTGGCACCGTAACATTCCAGGTCGCCATAGCCCAGGTCGTCGGCATAGATGAGGATGACATTCGGCCGTTGCGGCGTGTCCGTATCGGGAGGAGGGACCGCTGTGGCCGCTTGGCCGACGCTGCCGGCAAGAGGGCACAACAGCAGGAGGGAGGAGAGGTTTTTCATAGTGCTTGTTTTTAGGATTGTCGGACAAAGTAATACAAATTCCGGCAAATCGCCAAATAAATGGTTTCCTTATACACTCAATGCTTCCGGTAACTGACGATGGCCCAGGTCCAGACGATGACCGCGTAGATGGCCAGCGCCCGGCAGAGGGGGAACAGGTCCCGCAGGGTGCTGCCCTTGAGGTAGAGTGCGCGCATGGCGTCGATGAAATAGCGCAGCGGGTTGGCCAAGGTGAGGGTCTGCGCCCAAGAAGGCATGCTGGCCACCGGGGTGAGCAGTCCGCCCAGCAGGATGAAGATGACCAGGAAGAAGAACATCACCAAGGCCGCCTGCCGGGTGGTGTCGGAGTAGTTGGACACCATCAGGCCGAGGCTGGACACGACGAGGGTGAACAGCGTGGCGAACAGGAAGATGGTGCCGATGCTGCCGGCGGGCACCATGCCGAACGCCAGCCGGGCCAGCAGCATGGAGTAGGCCAGGATGAAGCCGCCCACACACCAATAAGGCACCAGTTTGGAGAGGATGAACTCCCACCGCCGTACCGGGGTGACGTTGATTTGCTCGATGGTGCCTTTCTCTTTCTCGCCCACAATGTTGAGGGCAGGCAGGAAGCCCACTATCAGGGTCAGCAGCATCGCCATCAGTCCCGGCACCATGAAGGCCTTGTAGTCCAGGCCGGCATTGTAGAGGCAGCGTGACACCACTTCGATGCCGGCTGCCCCGTGTCCGGAGGTCCCCTCGGTTTCCGCTTGCAGCCGGGCGGCGTAATCCGCCACAAGGTGCATCAGGTACGAGCTGCCCAGCCCGGCCTGCACCCCGTTCACGGCATTCACGGCAATCCGCAGGCGGCTGTGCCGTCCGGCCACCAGCTCGCGTTCGAAACCGGGGCCAATCTCGATGATGAAGTCGGCACGGCCGGCCTCCATGTGGTGCAGGGCTTCGCGGTAAGAGCTTGCGGCCCAGGTGGAGCTGAAGAAAGGAAAGGCCGACAGCTTGTGCACCAGCCGTGCCGACCAGGTGCTGTGGTCATGGTCTACGATGCAGACGTGGAGGTTCTTCACTTCCTGGGTGGTGGCACGCGGCAGGACCGTCATCATGATGACCGGCAGCACGAGGAACACCGGCAGCAGGATGGGGTTGCGCAACAGCTGCTTGAACTCTTTCTCTATCAGGTAACGTATAATCATCAGCTTGTAGTTGGGTTGGTTCACAATCGGGTCTTGAACAATTTCCACGAGACGCACAGCAACGCGAAGGCCATCCCGGCCAGGATGGCACATTCGCCGGCCACGTATCTCATTTCCACCCCCTGTATCATCAGTTTGCGGGCGGCCTCCACATACCAGCGGGCGGGGAAGACCAGCGAGGCGCGCTGCAGGGCGACGGGCATGCTCCCGATGGGGAACGCCAGTCCCGACAGGTAGACGGTGGGCACGATGAGCAGCAGCGAGAGCAGCATGGCGGCCAGCTGGCTCTCGGCACAGGTGGAGATGAACAGGCCGAGCAGCAGGGCCACCAGGATGTAGAGCACCGTGACCCCCACGAGTCCCGCCAGGCTGCCGGCGATGGGGATGTGGAGCAGCCGGGTGGAGAGCAGCAGGATGGTCATCAGGTTGGTGCACGACAGGACAAAGTAGGGCACCAGCTTGGCCACCACGATGACAAAGGGTGAGAGCGGCGAGACGAGCAGCACCTCCAGGGTGCCAGTCTCTTTCTCCTTCACGATGGCGATGCTGGTCATCATGGCCCCTATCAGCAGCAGGATGAGGCCTATCACGCCCGGGACGAAATTGAACTCGCTGCGGCTTTGGGGGTTGTAGAGCATCCTCACGACGGGCTCTATCCGATAGGCCGCAGGGGCTGTGCCGGGCGGGAGCAGGTCTGGCAGGCAGGAGGCCAGCACCGCCTCTACATACGACGAGCGGATGGAGGCCTGGTTGGGCTCGGTGCCGTCGGTCAGCACCTGCACCGCCGCTGTGCCTGTGCGGGTCAGTTCTTCGGTGAAGTGCGCTCCGAACACCACGGCGATGTCCGCCTTGTTCTCGCGGAACAGGCGGTGGACGGCGGACACCTCGTCCGCTTCGGCGGCCAGGGTGAAGTAAGGGCTGGCCAGCAGGTGTTCCTTGATGCGCCCGGTGAGCTCGTCCTGCGAGTGGTCGAGCAGCACGACGCGCGAGTCTTTCACGTCGGTGTTGATGGCGAAGCCGAACAGGACAATCATCACTACCGGCATGACGAGCAGGATGAGCATCGTCCGCCGGTCGCGAAAGATATGGAGGAACTCTTTCTTTACAAATACAGTGAATGTCTTCATCGTTGGCAAGGATTAGGGTCAGGTACGTCGGGCGGTTCGGGCGAGCCGGAGGAACACGTCATACATGGTGTCGGCCCCGAACCGGCGTTTCAGTGCGGACGGTGTGTCGAGCGCCTCTATCTGGCCGTCCACCATGATCGAGACGCGGTCGCAATATTCCGCCTCGTCCATGTAGTGGGTGGTGACGAACACGGTGATGCCGCGGTCGGCGGCCCGGTAAATCAGTTCCCAGAACTGGCGGCGGGTGACGGGGTCCACTCCGCCCGTAGGCTCGTCCAGAAAGACGATTTTCGGTTCGTGGAAGATGCTCAGCGAGAAGGCCAGCTTCTGTTTCCAGCCCAGCGGCAGTGCCTGCACCCGTGTGTCGCGTTCAGTGGCCAGTCCCAGTTCTTGGAGCAGGAACACCGCCTTTTCGCGGATGGCCTTGCCCCCCATGCCATAGATGCCGCCAAACAGCCGCAGGTTCTCGTACACGGTGAGGTCGTCGTAGAGGGCGAACTTCTGGCTCATGTAGCCGATGTGCCGCTTCACCTGTTCCGCCTCGCGGCAGACATCGAATCCCGCCACGGTGGCGGTGCCCTCTGTAGGGCGGCTCAGTCCGCACAGCATCCGCATGGCGGTGGTCTTGCCGGCTCCGTTCGCTCCGAGAAACCCGAAGATTTCCCCTTTGTCCACATGGAACGAGATGTGGTCGGTGGCCGTGAATGTGCCGAACCGTTTGGTCAGGCCTTGGGCGATGATGACAGGCTTAGCTTTCATGGCTTTTCTTCATGAGTGACATAAAACAATCTTCAATGCCGGCGCAGATGGGCCGTACCTCTACGTTGTTGTGTCCGCAGTCTTCCAAGTGGCGGCACAGTGCCCGGGCCGATGCGCCGGGGTGCAGGGTCACGTGGAAGGTTTCGCCGAAAGGGAAGGCGGTGCGGACCGCCGGATACCGGTGGAGGTCGTCCTGCAGGCGGTGCATACGGTCGCTCCTCACGGCCCAAAGGGTGTCGGCGTAGGCATCGACGATGCCCTGCGGGGTGTCCACACGCAGGAAAGCCCCCTCCTGTATCAGGGCGATGCGGTCGCACTGGGTCGCCTCGTCCATGTAGGGGGTGGAGACAATGACGGTGATGCCCTGTTCGTCCCGCAGCCGGCGGAGGGTGTCCCAGAACTCCTTGCGCGACACCGGGTCGACTCCCGTGGTGGGCTCGTCGAGCAGCAGCAGCCGCGGTGCATGGATGAGGGTGCACGACAGGGCCAGCTTCTGCTTCATTCCGCCCGACAGCTGGCCGGCCCTACGGTGGCGGAACGGCTCCAGCTGCCGGTAGATGTCGGCCACTAAGTGATAGTTCTCCCGGAGGGTCGTGCCGAAGATGGAGGCGAAGAACGCCAGGTTCTCTTCTACGGTCAGGTCCTGGTAGAGCGAGAACCGTCCCGGCATGTAGCCGATGCGTCGCCGGAGGGGGCGGTAGTGGGCCAGCACGTCCAGTCCGTCAATGGTGGCCGTGCCGCCGTCTGCCTTCAGCAGGGTGGCCAGTATGCGGAACAGGGTGCTTTTGCCTGCCCCGTCGGGTCCGATGAGGCCATAGATTTCCCCTTCGGCCACTTCGAAGCCTACTCCGCGCAGGGCTTCGGTCTTCCCGAAGCTTTTCCGCAGTCCGTGTGCTGCTACCAGGGGTGCCATCTGCTTAGAATTTCAGGTCTCCGTACATTCCTCTTTTAATCTGACCGTCGTTCTGCACGGCTATCTTCACGGCATAGACCAGGTTGGCCCGCTCGTCGCGTGTCTGTATGGTCTTGGGCGTGAATTCGGCCTGATCCGAAATCCATTCCACCGTCCCCTCGTAGGCGGTCCTTCCGGTTTCGTCCCGGTCGGCGTAGACCGTTACTTGCTGTCCTATTTTCAGGGTGGTCAGTTGTGGGGCGGTCAGGTAGGCACGCAGTTTGATCCGTTTCAGGTCGGCCACCTTGAACAGTGGCTTGCCCGGCACGGCATACTCGCCCTGCTCGGTGTATTTGGACAGGACGACTCCTGTCATGGGGCTGCTGATGATGCATTTGCGCAGCTGGTTGTCCGTCTGTGCCAGTTGTGCCCGGATGCCTTGTGCCTGCTGGCGCAGGCTGCGGTTGGCACTGGCCAGCTGTTCGCGGGTAGCGTCCAACTGTCGTGTCACGACGCTTATCTGGTAGTCGATGTCGTCCACCTGCTTGCCGGGGACAGCGTCCTCATCGTGCAGGGCCGCGAACCGTTTCTTCTCACGTTGCAGGTTGCCCAGTTGCTGCTGCAGGGCCGCTGACTGCCGGCTTTCATCCAGCTGTCGGTATTCGGTGGCGTGGAGCGAGGCTTTCAGCTGCCGGTGTTGCAGGGAGAGGTGCAGCGTGTCGATGTATCCCAGCACTTCGCCTTGTGTCACGGTCTGGCCTTCCTCTACCCCGAAGGCAAGGAGTTCTCCCGTCCCTTGTGCCGAGACGATGACTTCAGTGGCTTCGAAGACACCCGAGGCGTCATAACCGGTGGAGGGGGAGGTGCAGGCGGTGGGCAGCAGCAGGAGCAGCAGGCCTTGAAGAGGTGGGCACAAGGTGGTGCGGGCCAGCCGGCACAAGGCGGAGAGGCAGGGCTTCGTTCGGATTTTCATAGTAAGATATATATATGTTTCCTGCAAAGGTAATGATTGCTTTTTGAATTTACGGGTGTCACGGGGATTATTTCGGTGTTTCCGAAATCAGTTCTTTCCTTTCCGGCCAGAAACCGTCAGTGTGCGGGTCATCCATACGGCCTCATTCATCTTATATGATTGGAAATGTGGTGGAGAATCGTTATCTTTGCCGTACCACTAAAACTTAGAACGCCATGAAGCAGTTGA
>CAMAFR010000077.1 GCA_945833835.1 uncultured Bacteroides sp. | reverse complement strand
ATAAATTATATTACCACATAACAATATTTTTTATTTAATTCAAAACAGTTTCTTAGGAATCTTCATCAGAATACTCTAATTTTGGAGAATCATTCACCAACCGGACGAAAAAATATATAGTATATATTATGAAAGGAATAGTTTTAGCCGGCGGTAGCGGCACCCGTCTTTACCCCATCACGAAGGGAGTGAGCAAGCAGCTCCTTCCCATTTTCGACAAGCCGATGATCTACTATCCGATATCGGTGCTGATGCTGGCAGGCATCCGCGAGATCCTGATTATTTCCACCCCACATGACCTGCCGGGTTTCCGCCGCCTGCTGGGCGACGGAAGCAATTTCGGAGTGCGTTTCGAATATGCCGAACAGCCTTCGCCTGACGGTCTGGCACAGGCCTTCATCATCGGCGAGGAGTTTGTAGGCGACGATGCCGCCTGCTTGGTGTTGGGCGACAACATCTTTCACGGCAACGGCTTCTCAGCCCTGCTGCGCGAGGCGGTCCGCACCGCCGAGGTGGAGGGCAAGGCCACGGTCTTCGGCTACTGGGTGAGCGATCCCGAACGGTATGGCGTGGCGGAATTCGACGCGGCGGGCAACTGTCTGAGCATCGAGGAGAAACCGGCGGAACCGAAGTCGAACTATGCGGTGACGGGCCTCTATTTCTATCCGAACAAGGTGGTAGAGGTGGCCAAGAGCATCCGGCCTTCCGCCCGCGGCGAGCTGGAAATCACGACCGTGAACCAACGTTTCCTGCAAGACGGCGGCCTGAAGGTGCAGACGCTGGGCCGCGGTTTCGCCTGGCTGGACACCGGCACGCACGACTCGCTGGCCGAAGCCTCTACCTATATCGAGGTTATCGAGAAGCGCCAGGGCCTGAAGGTGGCCTGCCTGGAGGGCATCGCCTACCGCCAGGGTTGGATAAGCGAGGAGCAGCTGCGCGCGGACGCCGCCCCGATGCTGAAGAACCAGTACGGCCAGTACCTGCTGAAGGTGATAGACGAAGTGGCAAGAACCCATAAGGCAAACCTCGACTGATTATGGAAATCATCAAGACAGCCATCGAGGGCGTGGTGATCATCGAGCCGCGCCTCTTCAAGGACGAACGGGGCTACTTCTTCGAGTCGTTCTCGCAACGGGAGTTCGACGAGAAGGTGGAACCGGTGCGTTTCGTGCAGGACAACGAGTCTATGTCCTCCTACGGGGTGATGCGCGGCCTCCACTTCCAGCGTCCGCCCTTCACCCAGAGCAAGCTGGTGCGTGTGGTGAGGGGGGCCGTGTTGGATGTGGCGGTGGATATCCGCAAGGGAAGCCCTACCTACGGACAGCACGTGGCAGTGGAGCTGACCGAGGACAACCACCGGCAGTTCTTCATCCCACAGGGCTTCGCACACGGTTTCGCCGTACTGAGCGCGACGGCCATCTTCCAGTACAAGTGCGACAACTTCTACGCCCCGCAGGCGGACGGCGGCATCAGCATCCTCGACACGTCGCTGGGCATCGACTGGCGCATCCCGACCGACAAGGCCGTGTTGAGCGAGAAGGACACGAGACATCCGTTGCTTTGCGACTTCGACTCACCGTTCGAATACGACAGAAGCCTCCAAAAAGGCTGAGCGTCATTGTAACGAACAAGAATTACCGGATTACCCTACCCGATAAGAGTTTTCAAAAAAAGAAAAGATTATGGACTACAAACGCAATATCGTGATTACCGGCGGTGCCGGTTTCATCGGCAGCCATGTGGTACGGCTGTTCGTCAACAAGTATCCCGAGTACCGCATCATCAACCTGGACAAGCTGACGTATGCCGGCAACCTGGCCAATCTGAAGGACATCGAAGGCCGCCCCAACTATAAGTTCGTGCGGATGGACATCTGCGACTTCGAGGCGTTTCACCGCCTGATGCAGGAGGAGCGGGTGGATGGCATCATCCACCTGGCCGCCGAGAGCCATGTGGACCGCTCCATCAAGGACCCGTTCACCTTTGCACGCACCAACGTCTTGGGCACCTTGTCGCTCTTGCAGGCCGCCAAGCTCTATTGGGAGTCGCTGCCGGAGAAGTATGAAGGCAAGCGGTTCTACCACATCTCGACTGACGAGGTGTATGGGGCGTTGGCAATGACCCATCCCGAAGGCATCGAGCCTCCGTTCAGCACCAAGGCGTCGTCTGCCCACCATGAGGCGTATGGAGAGGATTTCTTCTTAGAGACCACGAAATACAATCCCCATTCTCCCTACTCGGCGTCGAAGGCCAGCTCCGACCACTTCGTCCGCGCCTTCCACGACACCTACGGCCTGCCGACCATCGTGACGAACTGCTCCAACAACTATGGCCCTTACCAGTTCCCAGAGAAACTCATCCCGCTGTTCATCAACAACATCCGTCACCGTAAGCCGCTTCCGGTCTACGGCAAGGGGGAGAACGTGCGCGACTGGCTCTATGTGGAGGATCACGCACGGGCCATCGACCTCATCTTCCATGAAGGCAAGGTGGCCGAGACCTACAACATCGGCGGCTTCAACGAGTGGAAGAACATCGACATCATCAAGGTGGTCATCCGTACCGTGGACCGTCTGATAGGCCGCCAGGAAGGGGAGGACATGAACCTGATTACCTACGTCACCGACCGCCTGGGGCACGATGCCCGCTATGCCATCGACTCCACCAAGCTGCAGCGCGAACTGGGATGGGAGCCGAGCCTCCAGTTTGAGGAAGGCATCGAAAAGACCGTCAAGTGGTACCTCGACAACCAGGAATGGATGGACAACGTGACTTCGGGGGACTATCAGAAGTATTACGACGCAATGTACGCTTCTTTAAACAAAGAGTGAGGCATACTTTCAGGTCATGCCGTCATTCTGTCTTGTCATTCTGAGCGTTGTTCCTGCTCTACGTTCAGAATGACAAGGATAAATATCGTTGAGGTTTGACGTACCTTCTGCTTCATGCTGCTCTACACTTCCTCCCTCATTCATTTTCATTCTTCACATTTATATGATCAGTGCTTGGATAGTTTACGGAGCAAGTTCTGGTTGATTTGCAGCAACTGGCGGTGCTTTTCCGCTATCGAACCTCTCAATGGCCGGGTCTCAAAGAAATCGGCTAGGTGTTGCCATATTCCGAACATTTCAGCACGACCTGCCTTCTTTTGGGTAGGAACCATAATCTTGAGCCCCCGGGATATAATCTCAACTTCAAGATCCTTGCCGCCCATAACCGGATCCCCATCAAAATGAAACACTCCCTCCGCTGCGCGATGAATGATGATTTTCCTGTCCTTGAGGGTTTTGATACGGCTGTTTTGGTCTATCGTCTTATTGAACAGCTGGAAGGAGAGGGAGGGAACATCCAGCACCGTAAATGGTTCCAAAATGGTGATGTCCATCATGCCATCCGTCAGCGATGCCTGCGGAGCTATATAAGCGTTGTTGCCATACTGCGAGGCATTGGCACAAGCTATCAGGAACGCCTTATATTTCATGGTACCCTCACTGTTCTCTATCTCATAAGTTTCGGGGCAGTAGGTCAGGCTCTCGTGCAGCGTGTTCTCTAAATAGGTTAGCAGTCCCCGTTTGCCGGCATTAGCGAATTTCAGACTGACAAAAGCATCGAATCCTACCCCACAGGTGCAAAAAAAGGGACGCTTGTCTATCAAACCATAGTCCATCTCAATGTGGTGGCCGTCATTGATTACCTGTATGGCACCGGCAGGGTGAAGCGGTATTTGTAAATGTCGGGCCAGCCCGTTGCCCGACCCGCATGGGATGATGCCAAGTGCCGTTTGTGTTTGAATCAAGGACCGGCCCACCTCGTTGATGGTGCCATCGCCTCCAATCGCCACCACCATGTCTATATGGTCAAGAGCGGCCTGCCGGGCAATCATTGCTGCATGGCCGGCATATTGGGTCTTACAGATGTCTATTTCATACTTCTCACGGTCAATCTTCTCCTCCACCATGCGGATGATGGCTTCCTTACCACGGGTGCCCGAAATAGGGTTGACCACAAAAATGATACGTTTCTTAGCATTCATAGAAAGAAGGTACTTGCTTTGGGTGAACAAAAATACAATTAAAACCCATAGTATTAGCAAATAATGGACGATATTTGTTTCAAATCGCATTTTTTTGGAACTTTTTATGGACATGTCACCAATTTTAATTATCTTTGCACGTTCAATTATTAGAACCCTCGTTTGATTTCAACGTAGAAAGTTAAAAAAACACGGTCCGTGCATAAGCTACGGTCCTTGTAGAGATATTTAAATATGGGATTATTACAAGACAAATTAAGTAAATTCAGACTGCCTCAGCTGTATATGCAGAAAGGTGTGTATCCTTATTTTCGTGAAATAGACAGTGCCCAGGATACTGAGGTAACAATGGACGGAAAAAAGGTTTTGATGTTCGGTTCAAACTCGTATATGGGATTGACCTATGACAAACGAATTATCGAGGCAGCCATTGCCGCAACCCGCAAATACGGTACTGGGTGTGCCGGTTCACGTTTCTTGAACGGAACACTCGACTTGCATGTTCAACTGGAGCATGAACTTGCCAAATTTGTCGGAAAAGAAGAGGCACTGGTCTATTCTACCGGATTTACCGTAAACGAAGGCGTAGTTTCCTGTCTGACGGATCGTAACGACTACATTATCTGCGATGACCGTGACCATGCTTCTATCGTGGATGGCCGCCGTCTTTCGTTCTCCACACAGGTAAAATACAAACACAACGACATGCAGGCATTGGAGAAGGAACTGGCCAAATGCAAGCCGGAATCCGTCAAGCTGATTGTTGTGGATGGTGTCTTCTCGATGGAAGGAGACCTGGCCAACTTGCCGGAAATCGTCAGACTGAGCGACAAGTACAACGGCAGTATCATGGTAGACGAAGCTCATGGCTTGGGCGTGTTTGGCCGTCAGGGTAGAGGTGTCTGTGATCACTTCGGACTGACCGACAAAGTGGACCTCATCATGGGTACTTTCTCGAAATCGCTGGCTTCTATCGGAGGTTTCATTGCTGCCGACAAGGATACCATCAACTGGTTGCGTCACAATTCACGTTCATACATTTTCTCGGCCAGCAACACGCCGGCTGCCACCGCCGCCGCTATGGAAGCGTTGCACATCATCCAGCAGGAGCCCGAACGTCAGGAAAACTTGTGGAAAATCACAAACTATGCGCTGAAGTGTTTCCGTGAAGTGGGCTTTGAAATAGGCGATACGGAAAGCCCTATTATCCCGCTGTATGTGCGTGATGCCGACAAGACATTTGAGGTCACCAAACTGGCTTTTGATGCGGGCGTATTTATCAATCCCGTCATCCCGCCTGCCTGCGCTCCGCAAGACACGTTGGTACGTTTCGCCCTGATGGCTACTCACACCAAAGAACAGGTGGATTTTGCCATCGACAAGCTGACCCGGTGCTTCAAGCAATTGGAGATTCTGAAATGATGGCGTAGAAGAGGGACTTCCCTACAAAAAAACACCAAGAGTCATCTCCTTTTTCTTCTTGCAATGCATTATATTTGCAGGAGAAAGGAGATGACTCTTTTTTATGACCTATTAAATTTTATGATTATGATACTCAATGAACGTGATTGCCGCCATGAACAGGTGTTGGATATTGCCCAGAAAATGATGATTGCCGCCCGTACAGCCCCCAAAGCCAAGGGTGTGGACATTATTGAAGTGGCACTGGTGACGGAAAGCAACATCCGTATTCTGTCAGAAACCATGAAACAGATGTATGAGGAAAACGGACTGAAATTTTTCTTGCGAGATGCTGACAATATATTGCTGGCGACGTGCGTCGTGTTGATTGGGACACGTACTCACACCCAAGGCCTGAACTGCGGACATTGCGGATATGCGCAATGTGCCGATAGGGAAGAGGGGGTTCCTTGCGCCATCACTCATGTGGATGTGGGCATTGCCATCGGTTCCGCCTGCTCCGTGGCTGCTGATTATAGGGTGGACACACGGGTAATGTTTTCGGCTGGACTGGCCGCTCAACGGTTGGATTGGTTGGATGGATGCACCTGTGTCTTTGCCATTCCCATCAGTGCATCCTCCAAGAATCCGTTCTTTGACCGTCCTTCTAAGACAGTATGAAGCGGGTTACGGCATGAGCCACCCCGTCTTCCTCATTGGATAGGGTTATAAAATCAGCATTATCCTTCACAACGTCCTGTGCATTGGCCATGGCTATGCCCATTCCGGCAAACCGTATCATGGACAGGTCGTTGTATCCGTCGCCAATCGCCATCATTTCTTCTTTAGTCAGACCGATTTCAGAGAGCAACACATCTAATGATAGCGCTTTATCAATGCCTTTCGGTACCAGTTCGAGAAAGAAAGGTTCCGAACGGAATACTCCCATACGGTCACCAATCTGTTGGAACATTTCCTGTTCGAGCCCGGCTAACCTGTCAGGATTCCCTACAATGAGGCATTTGGCAACAGGATGATGGATAGCCTCTAGGAAATTGTCTACCTTCTTGATTTCCATTTTGTTCAGACGCGCTTCATGGATAACATATTCATCATCAGGTCTTTCTGTCAGCACATATTTATCCTGGTAAGAAAGGATGGCGAAATCATTTTCTTGCGCACAGCGGTACAAATATGGCAGAATGGTAGGATCCAGCAGGTTTTTATACATCAGTTGTCCGGTCTTCCAATCAATGATTTCACCTCCATTATAGGACAACACATATCCTTCGTATCGGTCAAGTTGCAGCAAGTCGGCCAATGGAGCCACACCATAAGTAGGACGTCCAGAAGCCAGAACAATTTTCAAACCGGCTTCTTGAGCGGTAATCAGCGTCTGATAAGTATGGGCAGTCACTTCTTTTTTGGAATTGGTCAGGGTTCCGTCAAGGTCTAAGACTAATAGCTTGTATTTCATTTTTTCAAAGTATTATATAGTTTGCTGCAAAGTTAACATTTAATTTGAAAGTGACAAACGTCAGACCCAATGCTTCAGATACACTTTCGCTCCCTTCTTATCTTCTTTAGTTATAATTGGCATTATGTTTAATTATGATATTGATACCTTTCCTCTAAAACATATTAGCAAACTTTAGTCGCAAAAAGGGTAAAAAGGA
>CAMAFR010000076.1 GCA_945833835.1 uncultured Bacteroides sp. | reverse complement strand
ACCGAACATTCCGTGAACACTGGCTTTGGAGATGATGGTACTTTCTCGGCTGGTAACAGCTGGAATGTAGACCCCAATAACCCCAGCGCAGAATGAGACGTATGTGCTCAGAAAATGGACTTACTAAAAATCAACTATCACTTTATTTGGAAAAGATGAAAACAATACGTTATCATATCATCGCCGGCGCCCTGGCCCTGCTGGCTACGGGCTGTAACGACGATGGTATCAATGCCGGGCAGAATCCGGCAAAAACCGGTGATGAGGTGCAGTTCGGGCTGTCGCTGCCTGGCAAGGACTCCCGTACCATCTATGGAGAAGAAACTTCTACAGGCTTCCCTATCTACTGGGTGAACGGTGACCTTGTGGAGGTGGCATCCCCCCAGTGCCTTGCAGGCAGAAACGTGGCAGAGTATTCCGTATCTGTAGAAAATGAGAAGCAGAACTACGCCACGAGCATGACCCGTACCGGCGAGTTCGGTGTGCAGTGGGGAGAAGCTGATAAAGCTGACTTCTACTCCATCTATCCTTCAAACGCAGGAACTGAACTGAGAGTTAAAGGTGAAAACGTTACCGCGAAACTCCATGTGGATGCCACGCAGTTCACAACAACTTCGGACAAGACCGACAGCGACAACAAAGCTTATATCTATGCTCAGCCTGCTGAAATGGGCAATGTGGTGATGTATGCCAAGACTACAGGAGTTACAAAAGCAGAAAACACCGTCGTAGAGCTGAACTATATCCCGTTCTCTACCGTTCTGGAGTTTGAGATTACGGCTCCTGAAAGTGCAGATGCCCAACATCGGTCGGAGATTACCATCCAGAGTTTGACCTTGGTCGCACCCACGAATACCAGTATCGCAGGCGATTTCACGTTCAAATTCCCGACAGACGATACCCCCAATCCTTCTGTGACTGCGAGCGAAGGTGGTAGCAATGCCATTACGCTCCACTTCTTGGACAACAACCAGTACACTACAGTACTCTCTACTACCAAGCAGACTTTGAAGGCCAAGATGTGTCTCATGCCTATCAGCGGTGTGGAGAGTCTTTCTGATTGGACTGTAGCTGTCAATACCAGTGCTGGTACCTTCTCCAAAACCATAAAAGATACTGATTTGACAGACAAAAACACTGCTCTTGCTCCTGGCAAGGTGCACAAGATTAAGCTCCCGGCTCTGAGCTATGCATCACAGGAATGGGTTTACAGTCTTGACAACTGGATACCATCACTACCGGACTATAGGAATATCTACCTTTCTGAGGTTTCCCTCCCCGGTGCATGGTATGCAGGATCTGATGAAGCCTATCAGGCAACATCAGATATTGCTACTTTGTGGAAAGGTGGTGTGAGAGCATTTGCTGTGGAATGTAGAACAAATTCTGAATGGATCAATACGTCAACCGGATTGATTCCTAATCATAAATGGGTTCCTCAAAATATTTGTATATCCGGTACTGGTAGAAACCCTGCTATAGGTGATGGTTATGCAGAAGGAACGAACATTACAACAGTAATCGAATCAATTAAAACTTCTTTGGCAAGTCATCCTGATGAGTATGCTGTGCTTGTGTTGAGTTATGCTGACGGAGGAGAAGGAGGTCATCGTGCTGAAGACCATGCCTTTTTCCTTAAAGGTATTGCAAGTGCATTGTCTGGTTACAGTGACATTATCTATGGCAACGAAATTACTGCAAATACTACTATCAATGATGTAAAGGGAAAACTGATTGTAAAGGTGAATGTGGATAGTAATATTCCAAAAGGTGACTATCAAGGAATGAATGCGTTGCTGTCATATAACCCGTTCTTGTCCCAAATGACGGGAGCGAACTATGTAAGTCCTTATTATTCCAACCTCTATTGGAGCGGATGGTCTGATGATCGTAAAAGCTATGATTTGGTAAATAATCTTGCGACCTCAACAGATAACGCAAACAAGTTCATTTGGGTATTTAGCTCTGCTAACCGTACACAGGTAAACACGGGTACAAATGCTACGATTCCTACCTATGCTCAACGACAGACTGCTCTCGGAGCCATGGGCGCCTATTCGAAGCAAATATATGATGCTTCTACTCATAATGTTTGGTTCTACTTCAACTGTGGAGGTACTCAGGCCGCCAGTTCAACAAGTAAAAAACCTTCGCCCACAGATTTCGCTTCTACAATGAACCCTTGGCTCCTTGAACGAATCAATGCTAAGACCGACGCTTCTCCCCTCGGCATTGTGATGTTCAACCAGTGTACCAGTGATACATACAGAGGTCCTGAAATCGTGAAGGCCATCATCGAGATGAACTCCAAGTTCTATCTCAAGCATGCCGGTACCAGCGGTGGAAGCACCGGTGGGTCTACGACCCAGGAGGCGCAGAACAACTCCACCTATAAGTTTCGTGGCAACGCGTTCTAAGGTTTGAGCATCGTTGACCATGCCGTAAGGTAAGCCATTCGGTCGGCAGCAGGGATGCGCCGGCGAAAAGGATGGCTTCCTACGGCATGGGCGATGCAGAAAACCGTACCCCCAACACATATATTGCTGAACAGACCTGTTGAGAAGCTGTTGAACCTGTTCGATACTACGAACCCCTTATACTACACATCAAGAGACTTCTTAATTCACTTATGATTCACAAATTTGATATGAAACTGTCCGCCCTCGTCGCTGCCATGGGCCTTGCCGCCCTCAGCAGTTGCAGCGACGATGTCCTGAACGGATGGGGAAAGAAAGGAAACACCACACTCACCGCGTCCATCGACGATGCCCGGATGGAAAGCCGCACCTGCATCGACCCCAAGTCGTACAGCGGCAACGTCACCGGCGTGCTTTGGACACCCGGTGACAAGTTGGGTGTCTTCGGCGATGCATCCACCAAGAACGCGCAGTTCATCAACGTGGAGGAGACCAAGAACGTTGCAAAGGCTTCGTTCACCGGAAATCTGGCCGATGGAGAATCGCCCCTTTACGCCTATTATCCCTACAGCGCGGACAACGACGGCAAGGACCCTTCTGCACTCAGCGGACCTTCTGCACTCAGCGGAACGGTAAGTGCCGAACAGACATTCAGCCTCTCTACAGGTCTGCTCACTGACGACTGGAAGTACGGAACCCGACCCCCCAAAGGCTCCACCTCCAGCGGCTATGAGTTCCAGATGAACCACCTCTTCGCCTTGGCAAAGGTGACGGTGGACGCCACCGGTTCGCCGGTGGAGGGCGAAACGCTGGAGTCGGTGTCCGTCACCGTCACCCCCGGTGAGGGAACGGACGTCCGTCGCATCAACGGAGCCTTTACCTTCAGTGCCGTCAACGGCAACTATCAGCTTACCGGCCCCGCTCCCGAAGGCTCCAACACCACCAATATGGTGTGGAGCGACAAAAAACCCGCCCTCATCTCGGGGCAGAGCTACACCGGCTATCTCACCCTGATTCCGAACGTGATGAAAGGTGACAAGTTCACCATCTGCCTCACCACCAACAAGCACACTGCCACCTACGAGGTGATGTGCCGCGTTAACTTCGAATCCGGAGCCATCTACAACTTCCCCCTCACCCTCACCACGCTGGCGGAGAAGATGAAGGCCCAATACGGTACTGAGCCCACCATCACCGACATCTCCACCGAGCCCGGTACCCCCGACCCGTCAGAGCCGACTGTCACCACCGGCACCTTCACCGCCTGCGCATTCAATGTGGACGGATTGCCGAGTCTTATAAACAGTGACGGCCCAGGTTCAAGTGGTACCACCAAAATGGCAGGTATAGCCAACAATCTTGGCTGGGACATCATTGCTGCCAGCGAGGACTTTGAATACAACGACAAGCTTGTCGCTGGTTTGACCAACTATTCGCATGGAACATGGCGTGGTAAGGTAAGCATTTCACAGGCCTTTGGCTCCGTGGCAGACACTGACGGTCTGAACTTCTTCTGGCGTACATCAACGACCAGTGCGACGGGCGAGACCTTTGTTGAATACAAAGACAAGGAAGGAGACCTGTATAATGGTGCCAACACCTGCATCAAGAAAGGCTTCCGTCATTATGAGGTGACAGTTGATGCGGCGAACAATGTGGTCATTGACGTCTACATCACGCATATGAACACCTACAGCGGCGATGGCAACACCGAGAGCAATGCCTATGTGAAGGCCGTATTGAGCCAGCTCCGTCAGCTCCGCGACTATGTGCTCACGAAGGCAGCCGCCAACAAGCGCCCTGCCATCATCATGGGCGACACCAACATGCGCTATACCCGTCATGACATCAAGAAAAACTTCCTGGATGTGGTGGCTGCCTACGACAGCAATGCCGGCTACACCGTCAGCGACCCGTGGGTAGAGTTCCACCGCGGTGGCGTATATCCCAGTTGGAATAGTAAGTCGCTGATGATTCGTGCACATGCCAATTCAGATGGCCTCTCATCAGATATTATTTGTGCCGATGACCAGCGAGGAGAGGTGGTAGACAAGATATGGTATATCAATGTGCCGGGCGCTGAAGTGCAACTGAAAGCCACCGCACACAAGAATGATGTCGACAATTTCAAGAAATCAACGTCTTCTGTGACCTTCTCTGGAGCCACTCTTGAGGATGCAAATGGCAATGTAACAGAGAATCAATCAATCACCTATGATAAAGTAGTGGGCTACTCCGACCACTTCCCCGTGGTTACTACTTTCCAATGGACCAAGACCACAACCACAACGAAGTAAAGGCTCTTATGCGAACAGTATACAAGAACCATTCCTCTGCCCTTGCCGCCCTGCTCCTGCTTCCCGTAGGGGCGGTGGTGGCGGGTTGCGGCGCTGACAGCCTCTTCGACGATGGAGGCAGGGGGAACGTAGTGGTAGTGGCCGACATCGACAACGGCCACGACGGCACCCGCACCTGCATCGACCCCAACACCTACAGCGGCAACGTTACCGGTGTGCTCTGGACCCCCGACGACAGCCTTGGTGTCTTCGGCACGGAAACCTTGAACGCCCCCTTCAGAAACGTGGAAACCTCCGCCAAGCGTGGACGTACCTCGTTCACCGGTACCCTGCTGAAGGCAGGCGAGAAGCCGCAGTATGCCTACTATCCCTACAGCAAGGCCAACGACGGCCGCAGCGTCGACAATCTGCTGGGCACCGTGCATGGCGAGCAGACCTTCAGCCTCGCCACCGGCCAGCTGAGCGACGACTGGAAATACGGCACCCTCCGCGGCACCACCGACGAAGGCTATGAGTTCAAGATGAAGCACCTCTTTGCCATGGCGAAGGTCGACATCTCCGCCACTGGCACCGCGCTCGAGGGGCAGCAACTTGACTACATCACCCTGACCGTCACCCCTGCCAACGCCTCCTCCACCACGAGGCGCATACACGGCGACTTCACCTTCAATGCCACCAATGCCACCAATGCCACCAACGACTTCTACTCCCTCGCCGGAGAGGCAGCCGAGGGCGACGACGTGGTGAAGATGACGTGGAGCGACCGGCCACAGCTGACGTCCGGAGCGAAGTATACGGGTTATCTCACCCTGATTCCCAACATCCACAATGGCGACCAGCTGACGATTACCGTCGCCACGCTGGAATATGCCGCTACGTACAAGGTGAGGTGCAAGGTGGACTTCCAAAGCGGCAGCATCTACACCCTACCCCTTGCCCTTACCGAACTGGCGAAGAAGATGAAGGAAGACTACGGCGAGGACCCCAAAGTGCGGGCACTGCCTGCAATCAGTGCCATGGAATTCACCGTGGCGGACAACAGCGGCAAACTCCTTGACAACAAGCTGACATGGAACAGTTCGAACAACCCGCAGTTCGATGCCGTAAGCACCTATGCAGCCACCGTCAAGAATAACGAAATTACTCTCACTATCCCCTACCTCCACGATTTCAGCCTTGTGCCGCGCTTCAGTGTTGGCGAAGGTTGTACGGTGACCGTGGGCGGTGTAGTGCAGGAAAGCGGCAAGACCGCGGTGGACTTCACCCATCCTGTGACCTACACCGTCACCAATGCCAACGGCGATGCCCGCAACTATGAGGTGCGCATTACCAATACCGGTCTGCCCGTGGTGGTCATCAAGCAGAGTAAGAGCGGCGACTTCAGTGAGGTTAAGCAAGGCAGCATCTTCAATAAGGTAACTGTCAACGAGTTCGTGAACTTCATGATTCGCGGCAAGGATACCGACTGGGTAGAGGACGACCAACTGACTGTCTATAACCCTGATGGTAGCGTGGATGTGGCCACCGCCGCCTGCGGTGTCCGTCTGCGCGGCAATACCTCGCAGGCCTATCCCAAGAAGCCCTTTGCCGTGAAGTTCGTCGCGAAGCAGTCCGTGCTCGGCATGCCCTCGCACAAGCGTTGGGTGCTCCTTGCCAACTGGCTCGACCATTCGATGATTCGCAATGCCGTGGCATTCGATGTGGCACATGCCATAGAGAAAGCATGGAAGACGGGAACCATAGCACAGGGTATACCTTGGAACGTACACGGACAGAACGTGGAGCTCATCGTCGACGGCCACCATGTGGGCAACTACTACCTCTGCGAGCAGATAAAGATAGGCGGCAAGCGCCTGAACATACAGGATGCTTACGAAGACGTTCTCGCCAGCGGTGTGATTCCCACCTTCGAGAACTGCGGCTACCTGATGGAACTCGACAACAACTACGACGAGAACTGCAAGTTCATCACCACCCATTATTCCGTGCCCTTCATGTTGAAGGACGATGTTACCGACAACATCATTTTCAGCGCCGTGAAGTCCAAGGTGCAGGGCATTGAGGACAACATCTACAACGGTAACTTCGATGCCGCCTACAACGACCTTGACATTAATAGCGTCATCGACCAGTGGCTCATCTGGGAGCTCACGATGAACCACGAGTTCCTCGACCCCCGTTCGGTCTACTACTTCATGGACGGCAACGGCAAGCTGTCGGCAGGTCCCGTATGGGACTTCGACCGTGCCACCTTCCAGAACGTGGCGAACGCCGAGAGTCAGGGCAGCAGCGGTGACCGTCTGAAGCCCTACGACCAGTGGATATGCTGGAGCGCAAGTCCGAAGAGCGGTGGTACGGAAACCTCTATGGGAAAAAGTACGTCGTGCATCTTCTATCCCGCCTTGGTGAAGGACGCAACTTTCCAGGCCAAGGTGAAGGAACGCTGGGCAGTCATCTACCCCTATCTGCAGGCTGTGGTGAACAACATCCGCGCCTATGGCGAAAGCCAGGCTGTGTCGTTCAGCTACGACAGTAAGATGTGGCCCACTACCAAGGCTGCCATACAGAAGCACAAGTCGGGCTTCAGCGACTGGAGCGGCGATGAGAACATCGAAACCTATCCCGAGCTTATAGAAAACTTTGTGGAGGTATATCAGAAGCGTCTTGACGGCATGAACACCCTCATTACCAATGGAAAGTTCACGAAGTAGACCCTCTTGACTCTCTGTAAATACAAAATACAATTATAAACCTTGATGTAGTCGCCGCCGCACATGATATATGTATATTATATGTTGTGCGTGCGGCGGCCCTGTAAATCAAAATGAAAAAGTTCATTCTATTATCTTCACTCTGTGCCATGGCCTTCAGCAGTGCC
>CAMAFR010000075.1 GCA_945833835.1 uncultured Bacteroides sp. | reverse complement strand
GTATTAGATTTAAGGTTAACAAAGGTTGGAGTACAGCGGTACTCCTTTTTTTATGCCCGTCCGCTTCCTGAGCCGTCAGAACAGCAGGGAAACAGCCTCTTTTTCTTCATCTCCCAAGAGCATTTTACACTTTTCAATAGAAAAAGGATACGCAAATATACACTTTTCAAATTCCCCAAGCAAAAAGGGAGGAGGAAACCTCAGCCACACCTCCTCATGCACCGCAGCACCAGGCTGCGCCCGCTGCCCAGACAACGCCACAGACGGACCTTCCACCGCCATCGCCATGACGATACCTCCTCCCGCCTGCCGGCCACATAGACATACCGTACGATGCCGACCACATCCGACGGGGCACATTCTTCGTGCACCGCACATACCCCATCGCCTTGCAGCCACAGCCTGCCGGCCTGCCGACGGATGATGCGGTGCAAGATGTGACAACCCCGGTACCGGAACAGCACGGCCTCCATCGGCTGCAATTCGTCTTCCCGGCAGGGGAACAACACAACCTCATCCCTCCCTTCCCGCAGAAAGGGCAGCATGGACCCGCCTTTCATCCGGAAACGCACGCTCCTACCAGCATTGATCTCCGACTCTACCCATGCGAAGAAACAATCATTCGGCCACTGTCTCATGGTTCATCTCCCGGAAAAAGTGTCCGACAGGCCAAGCGAGCCGCCTCCTCATCCGGCCTGCAATACAGCCGGAAGACCGGAACAGCGGCCAGCAAGGCGGACAAGGTATGGCAGACCCCATCGTACAATGCCGCACAATAGGCAAAGGCGGGAGGAGCGGAAGGATGGAGGGCGGCGAAGGCAGGCACCACCGGCAACCGTTCCATCCGGTTGGACGGTGCCTGCACCAGCCTCACACACCCGGCCAACGGATAACTCTCACACTTGTAACAAGGGGTTTTCCCGCTCCACGGACTGCCATACACCCGGATGCCGTCCGGACCGCAGCGCACCACCGGACTGTCATCGTTCAGCAATTCGCTGCCCTCAATGCAGGTGCTCCACAACCGGGTATGCGTACTTTTCCCCGTACCGCTCTCGCCCAAAAACAAGACGGCCTTCCCCCGGTACACGATGCAACTGCTGTGCAGGGCGACGGTATCTTTCCGCACGGTCTGGAACCCGTACCCCATCCACAAGGCAAACCGCAACAAGCGGGGCGACGGATGACCGGCCAGAAAGACAGCCTCCCCCTCCGTCCAGCAGCACAGCCGGGGCTCGTCTGCCGGACACAACTCCAGCAGGACCCCTTCTGCCGTCTGTCCGAACAGGCAACGGATGTCTTCGTACTGAAATGTATAGAGCATCTGCCGGAAGGATGGTACCATTATCCCGGCCCGAAAGACGAAATCGGGCACGGCTGTCCCGTCTGCCGGCAGCAGGAAGTGACGGAATCCGCCCAGTGCCTCCAATGCCTGCTGCCAACCCGCACCTTCCACCTTCCACCGGTGTCCGGCGATACAATAGATCTTCTCCTGATTCATGATGGTCTGTTCAATGTCATTCTCCGCTGGCAATAGGCCAGCGAACTTTCACGGTGGGCAATAGACAGGATGGTCAGTCCTCCCTGCACCTTCCGGATATCGGCGAGCATCTCGTTGATGGCCCTTTCGGTGGCATTGTCCAAGGCAGAAGTGGCCTCATCCAGCAACAGGACTTCCGCCTCCTTATACAAGGCTCGGGCGATGCCTATCCGCTGTTTCTGTCCGCCCGACAATCGGCTTCCGCCTTCGCCCAAAATGGTGTCTATCTGTTGAGGCAATGCCGCTGCCCATGCCTCCAGACGCACCTGCCGCAAGGTGTGCCACACTTTCTCCCGATCCACCACTGCCGCACCCAACGCAATGTTGTCTGCCAGCGAGCTGTTGCGGATATACACTTCCTGCGGCACGTAGCCTACTTTGCGGTGCCAAGCGGCCCGGGTAGCGGCATCCAGCCGTGTACCGTCGACCGTAATCTCTCCCCGAGTCGGCTCCAGGAATCCCAGCAGCAGGCAAAACAAGGTGGACTTCCCTACGCCGCTCTCTCCGCAAATCCCTACGTATTCTCCTTTACGGATGTGCAGCGTCAGGCGGTCGAACACCTGCTCCCCGTCCGGATAGGCATACGAAACACCACACACGGCAATCTCCTTGTCAAACGTCAGTTCCCTGCCCTCGGGCACCTGCCGGCCTTCGGTAGGTTCTGGGTCGATTCCTTCCTCCAAGATGCGGAGGCAATAGAACGAGTTCTGCACCTGGGTCCAGCCGGACAGCATTCCCCGCAAGGCGGGCAACATCCGCAGGGAGGCCATGGCAAACACCCCCGTCAGCATCCGCAGCTCGCCCGTCCCGCCGGCGGTGAGCAAGGTCAGCCCCACGACAATGCCCAGTTCAGACAGGCAGAGGGGCAGCCGCTGCACGGTCTCCAACCGCAACCGGCAGGTACTGATCTGCTCCACCCCGGCCACAAACGACTGCCGGACCGACCCGAACGCCGCATTCAGCTCCAGTTCGGTATAGCCCTGCAAGGTCTCGCTGACCCGTGAAGACTGCTCCCTCCTGGCCTGCAACTCGGCTTCGCCATACGCCTTCACCCGTTGGCGGATGGCCCGGTTGTACACCCACAGCAAAGGCACGAACACCAGATACAGGCTCAACACCGTCAGGGGGGAATAGAACAGCAGGGCCACTGTCACCATGCACAACAGCAACGCGTCGCCGGTCATCCGCAACCACGGTGCCAGCAGGTTCAGGGCAAACGCATAGCAGACGAAATTGACCTCATAGGCCATGCGCACACTGCCCTTGCGGCGGATGAACAGCCAGCCCCGGTCATAATAAGAGGTAAAGAGGGCCTCGCTGACCCGGCGATAGACCGCCAGCAGAAACCGGTGCTGGTACTGCGACAACCGGACGGAGCAACCGTCTTTCAGCAACAGCCACCCAAGGGCACCGCCACAAAACAGCAAGGCCGTCGACCGGTCTTCCCCGCCTTCCAACAGGAAAAACAGGACCGGCACCAGGACCGCCAGCCCTACGACATCCAGCAAGGCTCCCAGTCCCACCGTGCCGATGACTTTCCAACTGGTCTTCCGCTCGGCCGGTGTCAACAACCGGTAAATCCGTTTCCAACTCTTCATACCTGTTCTCTCCTGAAAATCCACCCGGGATGCCGCACGTGGTTCCTGACAGACAGTGCCACCTCATGCAGGAGCGAGGCCCGCAGCACCCTGCGGCTCATGCGCCAACGATACAGGAAACGCTTTGTCTTGTAAGTGAGGATGGCCCACCGGCCTTCGACGGGTACCTCCATCGCATACCGCGGATGGAGCACTTCCTCCAGCAGGAGACTTCCCAGCGCTTCGCTTCCTTCCACACAGACCGCCGTCCCCAGACAATGGTGGCACACCTGGGTCATGGCCTGCATCCACTCGTGCAGGCACCGGTCCGCCGCCTCTGCCGGCCACTGGCCGCCGCCCTGCGACAGCAGGCAGGCCCAGTCGCACAAATGGCGGAGCACCATGCCACGGGCAAAGTGCTGGGCGGCATGAAAGGCCAGAAACCACGTATTGAAAGCCGGCGAAGGCACCAGCAGACAGCCGGCCCCGCCTTCCATCGTCACCTGTACCGGCGACAGGCACTGCCTCAACCTCCGCTCCATCCCGGCAGCCGACGCATAGCGGTCAACATCCAGAAATGTCTTGTGGTTCTCCACCGGAATGCCCCGGTAATAAAACAGGCTGTGCTTGGCCGACAAGCCATACTCCACATCGATGCCCAGCTCCTCCATCAGCCGGTCGGCCCGGTGGTTGGCCGCCTTGTCCTCCATCCGCGCAGGGTCTGCCGAACAAGTGAAGATGTCGATGTCGCCCCCCTCGCGATGGCAGGGCACCGGATAGCAGACAGACAGCCCCACCCCTTTAAGCAGGACAGTCGTAATGCCCCGTTCCGCATAAAAGCGGGAGAGGTCCACAGCGGTCCGGACATACGTGGCATACCGCTGCTCCTGCCGCTCCACCGCCAACGCCCAAGCCAGTTTCAAGGCTTTGGGCGGCTGCAAGACGGCAGGCAGCCGCTGCACCCCCTCCCAGGCCAAGGCCATGACACCTTGTTCCACCGCCAGCCGGCGGCAAGCCGCCCACTGGGCCGATGAAACGGCACGGAACAAGTCCTCGTCGGGAACGGTCCGGGTGAGGGCCGCACGCAGCAACGCCAGCAGCATCCGCTCGTGGCAGGGCAAGGCCTGCACCGTGTCCATGATGGAGTGCCTCATACCCTATGGTCGGTAGTTGTCGTCAGCACGCCACACCGCTGCAGGGCTTCCACCCACCCCGCAGCGTCCTGCTCCGCCTGTCCGGCTGGAAGTTGATAGGTCTCTTCCAGCACAGCGGCGGCATCCTCCAGGCCAAATTCCCTTCCTGCCAACCGCTCCCACAGCAGGCGTGCCGAAGCGTTCAGCGAGATGATACGGGTCATGTCCACATCGGGTGTCCCCTGATGGACCACGATGGTTTCTCCGGCAATGGTCCGGAGTTTGAATACAGGTTTTATTCTCATGGTTTCCTTTCAATGACAGGGTTAGTCTTCCGGCAGAACGAACTGGCCGTCTTTTTCTATCACAGCCTTTCCGTTCACCGTGATGTTGGTAGTACCATATTCTATCTTCGGGGGGTAGCCAAAATAATAGTCATCATACGTAATGGTCACTCCTTTGTCGGAATCTGGATTGGCACATACGTACATCGTGGGGTAACTGTCAGCGTATGTACCCAACACGAAGGCTTCTCCATGCTTCAGGTGGATATTGGTGGGATATTGATAACGTCGGTAAGTCGACTGATAATTGCCTACGGTAATGGCGGCACAAGCAACTTCCCACCACGAATCCCACCTTTCATAACGCTTATTAACCGCATCTGTAGGTTCCAACAGAAAGACGACTCCCTCCTCAATCGTAATATTACCAGCACGGAAAATGGCTCCTTGACGAGAACCGCTGAACTGACAGCGATCGATCGTCACATCAGCATAACAATCCACATTCAAACCGTAGTCTTCACCATAGAAGTAAGAGTTCTTTAAATTAGTCGATGAATACGCTTTCTGGATGAACAAAGGACTAGCTGCCGTTATTGTAGAATTATCAATCGAGAGCTTTTCTGTATTGGCAAAAATGACACTATTAGAAGTCATTTTAATATCAGAAAGGGTCATACTTCCTCCCCAACTCATACAGCAGTTGGTAATATCCACTGTACCGTTAGATAGAGATACATTCCTTAAACCATTATCTGCTCTTTCGTCTGTCAGCTTCAACGTATGTCCACCCAAATCTATTTTTATATATTCTCCTTTTGTTTGAATTATATAAGGATGCTCCACGTCCCTCGTCAATGTAATCGACACTTTTGCGTCATCGGTCAAATAACATTTATTATAATACGGGTCATTTAAACAACTCACGTCATTGAAGGAACCGCCAGAGATTTCGAATATTCTTGATTTTGAATTAACACCCCGTTCGGTATATATATCACAACATTGAGCCAAGCCTTCTGCTATGAAAGTACCACCAGTAATTCGGGCAGAACAATCGCCATCCCAACCTGTTAAGCCTACCACAGCTTTCCTAAAATCTGATCCTGGCGAATCCAGCAAGCCCAAACTGGTTAGCGTTCCACCGGAAACCTCTAACTGACCTTTGCTCAACAGAACCGCTCCAACATCACCAACCAATTCTCCACCGGAAATAGATACACTCCCTAATGAGTATATGGGAATAAATTGTGAACTAAGTTTACCTCCATTTACGATAATCTCGGAATCTTCTCTACCAAAGAAAGGATGGTAACTATTCTCAAAATTACCACCATTGACGACTACAACGGCTTTTCCGGTTCCTGGATCCTTCCATTCTTCTGCCTCGACCAAGCCTTTACCCATCCCATTGTCGTTTATGCCGCCTTCCGGACCTCCATTGATGGTCAAGGCAGCTCCTTTGCGCACTACAATCATATCATACGCAGAGAAATCGGCAGCCGGAGTCAACCGGTAATTCCCCAAATCCAGGGTCATATCACTTTCTACGACCAAGGTACGGGACAGCTCCATATCGGAAGTCAGGGTAAAGGTACCTCCCAGCTTCGCCACTGCCCGCAACGCCAGTTCGCGGATGTCGCGCACGATGATAAAGATAAGGTCATCCAACCCATCGGGAATCATTGCACCGTCTTCCACGATGAGGATGACGGTGGCTGTATTGCCGTTGCCACGCAGCAAACCACCGATAGCACCGCCGGCCTTCACGTGCACCACTCCACCGTTCACCGTCAATTGGTTTACTGTCACTCCCCTGCCGATGACCAAGGTATTGGTGGCCGTCATAGCGGACACATTGCCATAAGTCACCGAAGCACCTTCTGTGGACGCCAGCTCGACCGTCGTGGTGGGCATGTGGATATCCATATCGGGAGCTGCCGCGCCTCCGGTGCTTTCCGGAATCGCTACCACCACCGTATTGGCGGAGGCACCCGGCGCCGTGGCTGTCTCACCCACCGTTTCTAACCGCAAAGGTGCCGCTGCGGTGTTGGGCACTGCATCAAACGTCAGGGCCGTGATGCTCCCGCTCGCCTGTGGAACGGACAGCTTGGCATCCGATGACGAAGTGGTAATCTGGGCCGTCAAGTCCAACTGGAAGGTCTCTCCGTCAGCCGGAGCCTGAGTGGCAAATGCGGCTGCCAAAGCGGTAGCCGCCCCAGCAGCCGAGGTGGCATTGGTGGCTACCGACCGCAAGGAGGTGGTATAGATCACCGCCCGGCGTACCGTCAGGTTCGTCCAGGTGCGCAACACTTGCGGTGAAGTGGCGCCCTCACCTTGCAGCTCTGCGGTCAACCTCTCATACGTCCCGACAGGCAGCGGAACATAGAAGGTCCGGTTGGACTGACCTGCCGGAAAGGGGAAAGACACCTCACAATCCGCAGCAGCGGTAGATACAGATTCCAACACCGGTTCCTCCACAGTCAAATCTGCCGTAAACACTCCAGACAACGGAACGGAAGCCTTCAACACCAGTTTGGAGTATCCCGCAGGAATATCGCTCAACCTCACCCGCAACAGGCCGCACAAGTGCTTGAAGCGGATGGAGGACGTCGAAGCCGTAGGAGCATACATCGGCAGACGGCAAAGCCCTTCCGCCAAGGTAATCTCATGCGGCAAGGTCATCTGCAGCGTAGTGCCCACCGGAGGATTTCCTGCATTCACCGGAGTCATGAACGGAGAATAGTCCGTAGGATAGACGACACCCACCACCGTCCGCAATTCATGCTGGTCATCCACTGGAGCGAACACCGCCTCATTGCCACCGGCACCGGACGACAATTCGTAGCGATAACGCAACAAATTTGAATTGGCATTGACCCCGAACAAGGTGAACGCATCCCCCTCCGCCCACGAAAGGGCATTCGCGTCACTGACCGCCAGACGCGCCACCCCTTGCTCAAAGGTGGCCGATAGGGGCGTGCCCGTTCCTTGGGCCTGTCCGGACTCCATCGGGTCAGTAGAAATTTAGTGGGGATAAATTTTTCAAGAAGCCAAATTCTTCTTT
>CAMAFR010000074.1 GCA_945833835.1 uncultured Bacteroides sp. | reverse complement strand
GTAAGCCAGCAGATTTACAGTCTGCCCCATTTGGCCACTCTGGTATTTGCCCAACATTGCACCTTGATTTTCCACCTTGCCAGGTGTCTTTCTCAATTGCGATGCAAAGGTACGATTATTTTTTTAATCTGCAAACAAAATCGAGCATTTTTATTGCTGTTATCGCACATTCATCTCCTTTGTTCCCCAACTTGCCGCCCGCACGGTCTTCGGCCTGCTGCATGTCGTTGGTGGTAATCAGTCCGTAAATCACGGGCGTGTCTGTCGTCGCGTTCAAGTGGGCGATGCCTTGTGTCGTACCGGCACACACATAATCAAAATGAGGGGTATCTCCGCGCACCACACATCCCAATGCGATGACGGCATCCACTTTTCCGCTCTTGATCATCTGTGCCGCCCCGAAGGTCAGTTCAAAACTGCCCGGCACCGCCTGCACCAGGATGTTCTCCTCTTGGGCACCGTGTTTTTTCAAGGTGTTCACCGCACCTTCGAGCAAGGCTCCGGTGATATTCATATTCCATTCAGACACTACAATGCCGAAACGCATCGCCGATGCATCAGGCACGGACGTAGGATCATAGTCCGACAAGTTGTGATAAGCTGTAGCCATAATATAATAATGTATAAGGGTTAATTCATTAGTGCTTTCTTCTACAAAGAGCCAGGGGACACAAAAGCGCGCCTGTCTTTCCAATCTCCGCTGGAATTTGCGTTCTTGTGTCCCCTGTCCGTGTTACGGGCGGCTCCGTCCCTCACTGGCCGTGTACCGGTCCGCTCATTTGATGGAAGCCGCTTCGATGTATTTATCAATGTCCATTGCCTGATAAGAGTTAGGATAGTCCTGCTTCACCTGCCGGTAAGCGGCAATGGCTTCGGACTTCTTGCCCAGTTTTTCGAGCAGCTGTCCGGCCTGAATCAGATAAATCGGGCTGAGCGACGTGCTGTTCGCCTTGTCGGCCGCCTTCAGCAACATCGCTGCCGCCTTGTCCAGCTGTCCCAGCTGCGCATAACAATTTCCCATTGTGCCTATCAATGCCGGAGCCACCAGATAGTCGTCCGCACTGAAGCTGTTCAGGCATTTCACCGCCTCTTCATATTGGCCCAGCTGCGCATAGCTCAGACCGGCATACGCCATGGCCAGATTGCCGGCATCCGTTCCGCCAAACTCAGCGGCGATTTTCAGGAAGCCCGCATAGCCCAGGCTGTCGCCCTTCAGCGCCACGTCGTAATTGCTGTTGCTGAAATATTCCTGACCCTTGAACAAGGCTTCGGAGGCTTTCAGTTCTTTGGGCTCGCTGATGAAGTGCTGATAGCCGACCACTGCGCATACAACGACGACCACGCCGACTACCGCTCCCAAAATAATGTTTTTGTACTTCAAAAGGAATGTTTCCGACGTCGCCAACGCTTCATCTACATTCAATGGATCAAGTGTGTTCTTTTGTTCTGCCATTTTATTTAAACTATTTTATTATTTCAGTCTTTCGCTTTATTTTCGGACAGCAAAATTACTTTATTTATGGTAATGAACGAAATTTGCGGGCATGTTTTTTTAGCAATCCTGCTTTTATTGTTAATTTTGTACGTCCTAACGAACAAATTCTATGTGGTTAAAGCGCATTTCTATATTGAACTATAAAAATCTGGAGCAGGCCGAGCTGTCATTCTCACGCAAGATGAACTGCATCATCGGCAAGAACGGCATGGGCAAGACCAACCTGATGGATGCGGTCTACTACCTGTCGTTCTGCAAGAGTGCCACCAACCCTATCGACACCCAGAACGTGCTCCACGACCGGGAGTTCTTCGTCATTCAAGGAAATTATGAAACAGACGACGGTGACCCCGAAGAAATCTACTGCGGGCTCAAGAAACGGCAGAAGAAACAGTTCAAACGCAACAAGAAGGAATACCAGCGGCTGTCCGACCACATCGGATTCATCCCGTTGGTCATGGTGTCGCCCGCCGATGCCCAACTGATAGCCGGCGGCAGTGAGGAGCGCCGCCGTTTCATGGATGTGGTGATTTCACAGTTCGACCGCGACTACCTGGAGGCGCTGATACGCTACAACAAAGCGCTCCAGCAACGCAACACCCTGCTGAAAGCCGACCTGGAGCCGGAACCGGAGCTGATGCAGGTATGGGAGGACATGATGGCGGCCACCGGACAGCTGGTCTACAACAAACGCAAGGCGTTCATCCAAGAGTTCGTGCCCGTCTTTCAGGCCTATTATGCCCACATCTCGCAGGGCCAGGAGCAAGTGAGCCTCTCCTACCAGTCGCACGCCGCCGAGGGGGACTGGCCGTCCCTGCTGGAAGCCACACGACAGCGCGACCGCATCCTGGGCTATACCACCCGGGGCATACACAAGGACGACCTCATCATGGAGCTGGGCCACTTCCCCATCAAACGGGAGGGCTCGCAGGGCCAGAACAAGACCTACCTGATAGCCTTGAAGCTGGCACAATTTGATTTTCTGAAACGCACCGGCAGCCGTACCACCCCGATAGTGTTGCTGGACGACATCTTTGACAAGCTGGACGCCGCACGGGTGGAACAAATCGTCAAGCTGGTGGCCGGCGACAATTTCGGACAAATCTTCATCACCGACACCAACCGGGACCACTTAGACAAGATTCTCCACAAGATAGACGGCGACTACCGGCTGTTCGAGGTAGACAACGGCGTTGTCAGCGAGCGCAGCAAAGAAACGACAGAAGAAGCATGAAAAAAAGCAATACAGAACATATCGGTGCCGTCCTCCTGCGCTACCTCCGCCAGGAGGGGCTGGAGACACCGCTCAACCAATACCGGCTGGTGGATGCCTGGAAAGAAGTGGTGGGCCCTGCCATCACCCACTACACCTCCAACCTGTACATCAAGAACCAGACCCTGTATGTCCACCTCACCTCGTCGGTCCTGCGGCAGGAGCTGATGATGGCCCGCGACATGCTGGTGCGCAACCTTAATAATAAGGTGGGGACCCGTGTCATTGTGGACATCGTGTTCCGGTGACGCACCCCTCCTCTGTCCACACCTCATCCATCGGACAGTCAAAAGCTTCTGTGGGAATCGCCTCGCAGACCTGGAACTGAAAGCAGAGGCCTATCTTGTAGGCCTCCAGCTGCGGCAGCAGCCGGTCATAATATCCTTTCCCCCGCCCCAGCCGGTTCCCCTGGCCATCGAACGCCATACCGGGCACCAAGGCCAGATCTATCCGGCCGTATGCTGTGAATGCCTCGCCACAGGGCTCGTCGATGTCAAAACTGCCTTTCCGCAAACCGGCTGTGCCCGTGTAGCGGCGCAGTTCGAGCTCCTCCCCCTTCACCACCGGCAGCAGCACGGTCTTCTCCCGGCTCCATTTCTCCACAAAAGCCTGCGTCTGTACTTCATCGGGCAGGGCATAGTAGAGCAGCACCACCCGCGCGCTACGGAAAGCCGGATGGGCTTCCAGCCTGCCTAACAGGACAGCAGACCATCCGGCCAACTGCCCGGCGGAATACCGCTGTTTGCACAGCCGCACCCACCGGCGTAATTCCTTTTTATCTCCGTTCATTCCGCAGTCGTTTGGAGGTCAGTGTCCGCTTCCGCAGCAGGAACCTGGGGGAACGACTCGCCTTTCTGCAAGACCTCCAGTGCCCGCAGCACCGTCTTGTCGGTCTTGTTCAGATAGCGGATATAGGCCTCCTTGCCCAGCATATTATAGATGATGTTGCCAAACAGGCTCTGTTCGAACAGCCGTTTCGACTTATACATCAAGTTATTGCGGCGTTTCATGCCTTTCTTCTCGGCATAGTCGGCAAACAGGGACAGCAGGTTCTGCTGTTTCAGATACGTCTCCAGTTCTTCCACCGTCTTGTAATCCTGCAACTTGCTCCGGTTACGGTCGGTATATTCGAAGGTGTAGCGCACAATCAGCCCCTTCGAGGCCGCCATACGGAAATAAGAGGTCATTCCGGTGGTGTCCTGCGGCACGAAGATGTCGGGCATAATACCTCCGCCGCCATAGACCGGACGTCCGAGCACCGTATGGTAGATTTCCTGCGTGTTCTGGCGGATGCTGTCGGCCGAGAAGAACTCGCCGTGCTCGTAGCGCGTAATCAGGTCCATCTCATACTCGCTGTCATTGCCCTTGTCATACGGTTTCTGGATGCAGCGGCCCGACGGTGTATAATAGCGGGCAATGGTCAGCCGGATGGCAGAGCCGTCACTGAACTCGATGGGCTGCTGCACCAGTCCCTTGCCAAACGAGCGCCGGCCCACAATCGTACCGCGGTCGTTGTCCTGCACGGCCCCTGCAAAGATTTCGCTGGCCGAGGCCGACCCTTCATCCATCAGCACCACAAGCGGCAGGGTCTGGTTGCTGCCGGTACCGTTGGACGTATAGTCCTTGCGGGGATCCTTGCGCCCTTCGGTATAGACAATCAGCCGGTTATCGGGCAGGAACTCGTTGACCATCTGAATGGCGGCGGCCATATAGCCGCCCGTATTGCCGCGCAGGTCAATGATGAGCCCCTCGCAATCCTGCTGGCGCAGTTTCGCCAGGGCGATGAGCAATTCGGGATACGTCGTTTCGCCAAACTTGGTGACGTTGACATAGCCGAACCGTCCGTCCAGCAGATAAGTGGCATCAATGCTCCGGGTCGGGATGTCGCCCCGCACGATGACAAAATGCAGCAGCTCCTTCTCGCCCGGACGGAACACCCCCAGCTTCACCTGCGTGCCTTTCTCCCCCTTGAGCCGGCGCATGGCCTCGTTGTTGTTCACTTTCTTGCCCACAAACAGCGAGTCGTCAATCTCCACGATGCGGTCGCCTGCCAGCAGGCCCACCTTTTCTGAAGGGCCTCCCTCGACGACGGCGTTCACATGAATCGTGTCGTCCTGTATAGTGAACTGGATGCCCACGCCGCTGAAGCTGCCTTTCAGCTCCGAATTGACCGCCTGCAGATCCTTGGCGGGGATATAGGAAGAATGAGGATCCAGCTCAGAGAGGATGAGCGGCATCGCCTCCTCCACCAGGTCGGCCATCTTCACGGTGTCCACGTATTGGTCGTCGATGATGCGGAGCAGCGCATTCAGCTTGTTCGACGACGTATTGATGATGCCCAGTTTGTTTCCCGAGAAATGGTTGGCATAAAACGTCCCTATCACGATGCCCAGCACAACGCTGGCCGCTATCAGGAACGGCATGAAACGGTTCTTACTGTTGTTACTCGTCATGGTCAGATTCTTTAAGCTTAAGGTAGACTAATTCGATGCCGGCCCTCTTGAGGAGCTGCAGGCCGTCTTCGAGCCGGTACTTCTCGGCATACACCACGCGGCGGATGCCGGCCTGGATAATCAGTTTCGCACACTCGATGCACGGCGAGGCCGTCACATAAAGGGTGGCCCCCTCACTGCTGTTGTTGGAGCGGGCTATCTTCGTGATGGCGTTGGCCTCGGCGTGCAGCACGTAGGGCTTGGTCACCCCGTTCTCGTCCTCGCACACATTCTCGAAGCCCGACGGCGTGCCGTTGTAGCCGTCAGAGATAATCATCTTCCCCTTCACAATCAGCGCGCCCACCTTCCGCCGCTGGCAATAGGAGTTCTCTGCCCAGATGCTGGCCATGCGCATATAGCGTCCGTCCAGCTTTTCCTGTTTGTTGTCCGTTTCCATCCTACTCAGTCCTTATGTGTAAATTGGATGCAGGTCACCGTCTCTGTGGGGGCCAGCCGCAGGTAATTCAGGCTGTTCCCCTCGTAGAAACTGCAGTTCTGCAAAAACTCTATGTACTTCTTGTTGCGGCCGCTCAGTCCGACCGAGGCTTTCAGTTGGGTGATGGACACGGTCCGTCCGTCGGGGTCGGCCTGCCACTTGCCGGCATACGTCCCGTTCTCTATCTTCCCCTCCAGCGTCCCGTCGTCACTGAACACCAGTGTAAACTGCTGGAGCACCTTCAGCTCCTCCAGGTTGTTGCCGTTCACAGGGCGGGCCGAAGTGTCGTTGTTGGCCCCCCACTTCACGTTCGTGTAGTAGTCCACCACATACCAGGTGCCGCTGCAGAAAATCTCCTCCACATCGTCCTGCTGGTTGCAGCCGCACAGCAGCAGCGGCAGCAACAGCCACCCTGCCAGCTTCCTTATCCTGTCTTTTCCGTTCATTGTATGATTCCATTTCGTTTCAACAAAGCCTCGATGGTAGGCTCCTGCCCCCTGAACCGCCTGTACAGACGCATCGGATGCTCGGTGCCCCCCTTCGAGAGGATAGTGTCGCGGAACAACTGCGCCGTCCCGCGGTCAAAGATGCCTTTGGCCTTGAACACGGCAAAGGCGTCGGCATCCAGCACTTCCGCCCATTTGTAGCTGTAATAGCCCGCCGCATAGCCGCCGGACATGATGTGCCCGAACTGCACGCTCATGCACGTGCCGTCCACCACCGGCAGCAGTTGCGCACGCTGCCATGCCTCGCGCTCATACGCCGCCACATCGCCTGCAAACGCTTCACGGCGGGTGTACCATGCCATGTCCAGCAGGCCGAAGCTCACCTGCCGCAGGCAGGCAACCGCCACATTGAAGTTGGAGGCATCCACGACACGCTGCACCAGTTCCTGCGGGATAGGCTCATCTGTCTGATAGTGACGTGCAAATGTATTCAAAAAATCTTTTTCGATGGCAAAATTCTCCATGATTTGTGAGGGCAGCTCCACAAAATCCCAGTACACGTTGGTACCGCTCATGCTGCGGAAACGGGTGTTGGCAAACATCCCGTGCAGGGCATGGCCGAACTCGTGCAGAAACGTGTTCACCTCGCCAAAGGTCAGCAGGGCCGGCTTTTCGGGCGTAGGCTTCGTGAAGTTCATCGTCAACGACACGTGCGGACGGCTGTTGTGTCCGTCGCGCTCTATCCACTGCTCCTTATAGCCGGTCATCCAGGCCCCCGACCGCTTGCCGCTCCGCGGATAGAAGTCGGTGTACAGCACCGCCAGGAAACTGCCGTCGGCATCGAACACCTCGTAGGCCTGCACATCGGGATGATAGACCGGTATCTCACGGTTCTCACGGAACGTGATGCCATACAGGCGGGTGGCCAGCCCGAACACCCCCTCACGCACCCGGCCCAGCTCGAAATAGGGGCGCAGGTCCTCGTCGTCCAGACAGAACTTGCGGTTCTTCAGCTTCTGCGAATAATAAGAGAAGTCCCACGGCATCAGCCGGAACTCCTCTCCCTCCAGCTCCCGGGCCAGGCGGGTGACCTCCTCCAGCTCCCTGCGGGCGGCCGGCGTATAGGCTTCCAGCAGCTGGTCCAGCAGCCGGTAGACGTGTGCGCTGTCTTCGGCCATGCGCTTGCGCAGCACATAGTCGGCATAATCGGCAAAGCCGAGCAGCTGTGCCAGCTGCATCCGCAGGTTGACTATCCGGGTCACGATGGCGCAGTTGTCCAGCTCGTCGCCATGCACGCACTGCGTGTTGTAGGCCCGATACAGCCGCTCGCGCAGGTCCCTGCACTCGCTGTATTTCATGAACGGGATGTAGCTGGGTGCCTGTAACGTGATGACCCACCCTTCCCGGCCTTTCTCGCGTGCCGTCTGGGCCGCCGCCTCCACCGCAGTGTCGGGCAGCCCCTTCAGCTGTGCGGGGTCGGTCAGGCACAGCTCGTACCGGTTGGTTTCCTTCAGATGATTCTGTGAGAAACGGAGCGTCAGCGTGCTCAGCTCGGTGGTGATGCTACGGAAGGTCTGTTTCTCTCCGTCCGTCAGGTTGGCCCCGTTCCGGCTGAAGCTGTCATACGTCCGTTCCAGCAGCTCGGCCTCCTCGGGCGTCAGTCCCAGTCCGTCCTTCCGGGCATACACCTCTTTGATACGGGCAAAGAGCCGCTCGTTCAGCAAGATGTTGTTGCCGTGTTCAGAGAGTTCGGGCATCATCTGCTGCGCCAGTTCATCCAGTTCGTCACACGTTTCCGCACTCATCAGGTTGAAGAGCACGGTGGTCACCCGGTTCAGCAGCTGTCCGCTGTTCTCCAGTGCCAGCAGGGTATTCTCGAAAGTGGCCGGTGCCGGATTGTCCACAATGCCGGCTATCTCCTCATCCTCCTGCCGCATGCCTTCGCGCAAGGCCGGCTCATAATGGGCCAGCCGGATGTCCTGAAAAGGCACCGTGCCGTGGGGCGTGGCATAAGAGGTCAAAAATGGGTTCTGCATCATATCTATCTTGAATGGTTTGTATTCGGTTTCCGCCCGACAGTCCTCCGCCTTCCCTCATCCTTCGGCAGGCGGCCTGTCGTTGACCAGACTGTCCAAATCATGTATCAGTATCTCCTTCCGGCTCAGCTCCACCAATGAGCGGCTCTGGTAGTCGTTCAGCACCTTCGACACGTTCAGACGGGTCTCGTTGATGAGGCCGGCAAGGTCTTCCATGCGCACGCGCAGCACCTTGCGGCCTGCCGGCCGCTCACAGCGCAGCAACAGGAAGTTGACCACCTTCTCGCGCACGTCCCCGATATGGGTGTGCCACAACTTGCGGCGGATGTTCTGCACACGGTTGCTCAGCAGGTTCAGGAAATTCAGCCGGAAGATGGGATACCTGGACAGTTCGGTCAGTACATACCCTTTGTCTATCGACAATGTGCTGACGGCGCTTTCGGCTATATAAGAAGCGGTATAGGTGGTGTGCATCCCATACAGCGAATACGGCTCGATGATATAGGGTGACTGTAGCTGCTCGCTCAGCACGAACGAGTTGGCCTCGTCCACCGACTCGGCCACCATCTCGCCTTCCAGCAGAAACAGCAGCCGGTTGCACGTGTCCCCCTGCCTTATCAGATATTCTCCGGGCTGGTAGGCCGTGAACTCCAGCTTCACCTTCTCCAGGATGTGCGTCAGGTCACTTTTGCAGAGTCCCTGAAACAGCGGCAACAGCAACAGCTTGTCATACATGGTCAGTTCCATAGGGCATTAACTTTATTAAGTTATCATTTAACAAAACAAAGGTAGCCATTATAATCATACCAGCCGATTATTTTAGATTTTTTATTAGATGAGCACTGAAAAACGGCGCAGGCAGACCTGCCTCCGACTTGTGGTGGAGCGATTCGTCTGGAAACTGCTTATTGTATGTTCTCCCAAAAGCCATGTATCAGTGTACAACATACATTAGCACACAGCTGAGCTTATTTTGAATTCGTCGAACTCACGTTACTATAACAGCCGCCCCTTGCCGAGGAAGCGGCAGGATAGCTGAGGACGTAACTGCTTTCCCAGTCGGCACATTTAAATGAAGAATGAAGAACGAAGAATGAAGAATCACCTCCTGTCCTGTCATGTTGAGCGAAGCGAAACATCTGTAAACCGCTACCGATATGGGCTGCGCAATTGGACAGATCCTTCGCTCTGCTCAGGATGACAAGCGTGGAAGATTCTTCATTCTTCACTCTTCATTCTTCATT
>CAMAFR010000073.1 GCA_945833835.1 uncultured Bacteroides sp. | reverse complement strand
AGTTATTTTTTGCGTGCGGCAGCCTCCATGCTTTGTTGCGCTGTCTGTCCGTCTGTCCGTCTGTCCGGCCTGTCCGGTCGGGGCACACAGGGGGGCGCACGGCGGGAGCGGGGTCGGTCGGAGGAGGGTGTTGTCAGGCGGGTTTACCGCCTGCGCGGGGCGGACAGACGGACAGACGGACAGACAGACACGCACGCCTTCGGGGCGGTGACGGGCGCGCGGATTTCCGCCGGTGGGAGAAAACCGGCGGGCGGCGGCCAGAGAAAAAAAGTGCGCCGGAGGTGAAAAAAAGATGTCATTTATTTTGGTTTTCCCGAAAAGATGACGTATCTTTGCATCAGTAGGAAAAGCTGGCAGGACAGAGGTTTCCGGAGCCCTGCATCGTGCATCCGCTTTTCGCAATACGCTTCAAAAAATCATGGCAATCAAAGTCAAGGCTGTAGAGAAGATGCAGCTCGTGGGCCGCTATCAGGGCCAGTACCGCTACCAGATGGCGGCGGAAATCTATTCATCGCTTTCAGAGAAAAAGGTCATTGCCGAGGCCGCCACGCGCAGCGGCATCTCGCGCGGGGCGTTGCAGGCCGCCTGGGACGCCTGTGCGCAGGTCATCGCCGCCTGGGCCACCGAGGGCCACTCGGTGCCCGTCCCCGGGCTGGGCACCATGCGCTTCGGCGTGAACGCCACCACGGTGGCGACGGTGGGCGAGGTGTCGGCCTCGCTCATCACCACCCGCAAGGTGATCTTCACCCCGGGCGTGGACCTCAAGGCGGAGCTGAAGTCGACCGCCGTCAACATCACCTGCTACGACCGTCACGGCAACATCGTGCGCCGCGTCACCTCGGGCGACGACGGCACCGTGGAGGACCCCGACAAAGAGCCGGACCCCGAAACGCCTGACCCTGAGAACCCGGGCGGCGGCGATAACACCGATGACACCGGCAGTGGCAACGATACCGGCGGTGGCGGCGGCACTGCTGATGGCGGCGGAGAAGACGGTCCGACGTTCGGTTAGCGCTTTTAAATCGGTTCTTCATTATAGATTGTAAATTATAAATTGATTAAACCTATGAGCCTTCGAGAATCATCTACCTGGAAGCTGGTATTGCAGCTGTTGGTGGCCGCCCTGTCGGCCATCGCCACCACGCTCGGCGTGACGAGCTGCATCGGCAGTGCATGGGGCTGAGCCCCCACCCTGAAGAAAAGCCGCCCTCTTGCCGTACTCTCCCTACGGCGGGGGCGGCTTCCGTTTTTCCACCTTCCGCCCAAAAATTCCACCTCTGGGGCCGGCTGCGGAAAGGTGTGATTTTTACACTCTATTGGCCGGATTCTCGTCTTTTTTGTTCTATTTGCGGTTTTCACCGCTAAAAAATGTTACCGATTGATACACCCTTGGCAAATAAGTCCATACTTTTGCGTCGACCTCAGGAGCCTGAACAAACCGCCCGGCGGCGGTGTTAGGAAGATAGGTGAGGGGGCCGTCCGGCACGGTGCGCGGACGGGAACCGACGAATAGCATACAACTCTAAAAAATACAGCTTATGTCAAAAATCGTAGGACACATTTCGCAGGTAATCGGGCCGGTGGTCGATGTCCACTTCCGGCTGGACAGGGAGTCCGGCGGCCAGTTGCCGAAGATACACGACGCGCTGACCGTGGTCCGCACAGACGGCCGGGTGCTGGTCATCGAGGTGCAGCAGCACATCGGCGAGGACACGGTGCGCTGCGTGGCCATGGACAGCACGGACGGACTGCGGCGCGGCATGGAGGCCGAGCCCACGGGGCAGGCCATCACCATGCCGGTGGGCGGCCAGATCAAGGGACGGGTGATGAACGTGGTGGGCGAGACCATCGACGGCATGCGCCCGCTGGACCGCGAGGGGGGCTTCCCCATCCACCGCGAGCCGCCCCGCTTCGAGGAGCTGGCCACCACGCAGGAGGTGCTCTTTACGGGCATCAAGGTCATCGACCTGCTCGAGCCCTACCTCAAGGGAGGCAAGATTGGCCTCTTCGGCGGGGCGGGCGTGGGCAAGACGGTGCTCATCAAGGAGCTCATCAACAACATCGCCAAGAAGCACAACGGCTTCTCGGTGTTCGCCGGCGTGGGCGAGCGCACCCGCGAGGGCAACGACCTGCTGCGGGAGATGATCGAGTCGGGCGTCATCCGCTACGGCGACGCCTTCCTCAAAGGCATGGAGGAAGGCAAGTGGGACCTCTCTACCGTAGACTATGACGAGGTGGAGAAATCGCAGGTGGCGATGGTCTTCGGGCAGATGAACGAGCCCCCCGGCGCGCGCCAGAGCGTGGCCCTCTCGGGGCTGACGCTGGCCGAGTCGTTCCGCGACCGCGAGACGGGGGCGGGCGGACCGCGCGACATCCTGTTCTTCATCGACAACATCTTCCGCTTCACGCAGGCCGGCTCCGAAGTGTCGGCCCTGCTGGGGCGTATGCCCTCGGCCGTGGGCTACCAGCCCACCCTGGCCACCGAGATGGGGCAGATGCAGGAACGCATCACCTCTACCAAGAACGGCTCCATCACCTCGGTGCAGGCGGTGTACGTGCCGGCCGACGACCTGACCGACCCCGCCCCCGCCACCACCTTCACCCACCTCGACGCCACCACGGTGCTGAGCCGCAAGATTACGGAGCTGGGCATCTATCCCGCCGTGGACCCGCTGGAGTCCACCTCGCGCATCCTGGACCCCCTCATCGTGGGGCAGGAGCACTACGAGACGGCGCAGCGCGTGAAGCAGATTCTGCAACGCAACAAGGAGCTGCAGGACATCATCTCCATCCTGGGCATGGACGAGCTCTCGGACGAGGACCGGCTCACGGTGAACCGCGCCCGGCGCGTGCAGCGCTTCCTCTCGCAGCCGTTCGCGGTGGCCGAGCAGTTCACCGGCGTGCCCGGCGTGATGGTGTCTATCGAAGACACCGTGCGCGGATTCCGCATGATTCTTGACGGCGAGGTGGACGACCTGCCCGAACAGGCGTTCCTGAACGTGGGCACCATCGAGGAGGCCATCGAGAAGGGCAAACGGCTGCTGGCACAGGCGGGAGGAAAGGAATAATGAATAATCTTCTTCACACTCTTCATTCTTCATTTCCCTGTCCTGTTGAGCGGAGCGAAACATCTGTCCGCCGCTACGGCGTTCGCTGCGCTGCGTGGACAGATTGGCTTTCCCCTTCGGGCCGCCGAACGTTGTTTCTTCGCTAACGCTCAGGATGACAAGAGTGAGAAAATGTGGACAAGTGCGGAGGAAGATTCTTCATTCTTCATTCTTCATTTAAATCGGTTCTTCATTCTTCATTGTAAATTATAAATTAAAAAAAAATGAGTGAAAAGAGGAAGGAAATGCGTTTAGTGGTCCTCTCGCCCGAGCGGGGGATCTACGACGGCGAGGTGGCCGATGTCACCCTGCCCGGCAGCCTGGGACGCTTTGAGGTGCTGAACGGCCATGCGGCCTTGGTCTCGACGCTGGAGGCGGGCGAGGTGCGCTGCACGGAGCCCGACGGCACGGAGCGGGCCATGGCCATCCGGGGCGGCTTTGCCGAGGTGAAGGACAACGAGATTGTGGTCTGCGCCGAGCTCTGAGCCTGATGTGTCCGGACCGTGTCACACTGACCTATGCGCTGGAGCTCGCGGCCCTGACCGTGGCCCTCACGCTGGCGGGAGCCCTGTGCTGCCGCCTGCGCTGGCCCGGCGAGGAGCTGGGGGCCATGGCGGCGCTCCCGCTGTTCTTCGGCCTGCTGGGGCTGGGCGGCATGTACGCCGTGGCCCTGGGGCGGCGCAGGGGACGCCTCCTGCACGCCTTCCTGGCCTACAAGGCGGCGAAGCTGGCGCTCTCTGCCGCGCTCGTGGCAGGCTATGCGGCGGCCGGCGGAGCGCGTATGGCGGCGTTCCTGCTGCTCTTCGCGGCAGACTTCACGGCCTTCCTGGCGCTGGAGACACGTTTCTTCTTCCTTTCCGAACGGACCTGCAAGGACAACCGTCCGCCCGCAGGGACAGAGGTGGAACAATCTAACCAATCAGAACAAGAACAATGAAAAGATTACGCTACATGACGCTGCTGCTGCTCTTGCTGGCAGGCACGCTGGCCGCTCCGGCGGCCGGCCACGCACCCGAGGAGGTGGACGTGAACCACCTGGTGTTCGGCCACATAGGCGACACCTACGGGTGGCACATCGTGAGCCTGGGCGGGACGGACGTGACGCTGCCCCTGCCCGTCATCGTGAAGGGCGCCGGCGGCTGGCGGGTGTTCAGCTCGTCCCGCCTGGCAGAGGGCCCCTACGAGGGCTTCTACGTGGCCCACGGCGGGCCCTACGACGGCAAGGTGGTGGAGCGCGACGGCACGGGCGCCGAGGTGCGCCCGCTGGACCTCTCGGTGACGAAGAACGTGCTGGGGCTGTTCATCAACAGCGGCGTGCTGCTGGCCCTGCTGCTGGGCTGTGCGCGCTGGTACCGCCGCCATCCGGCGGACAAGGCCGCTCCCGGCGGTCTGGTGGGCATGGTCGAGGCGGTGGTGACCACCGTGCACGACGATGTCATCAAGAGCTGTGTGGGCCCCGATTACCGGCGTTACGCCCCCTATCTGCTCACGGCCTTCTTCTTCGTGCTCGTCAACAACCTCATGGGGCTGGTGCCCGTCTTTCCGGGCGGGGCCAACCTCACGGGCAACATTGCCGTGACGATGGTGCTGGCGCTGTTCACCTTCGCCTTCACCAACCTCTTCGGCACCAAGGAGTACTGGAAGGAGATTTTCTGGCCCGAGGTGCCGATCTGGATGAAGTGCCCCGTGCCCATGATGCCCGTCATCGAGTTCTTCGGCCTCTTCACCAAGCCCTTCGCCCTGATGATACGTCTGTTCGCCAACATCATGGCCGGCCATGCCGCCATCCTGAGCCTGCTGGCCATCATCTTCATCACGGTCAAGGTGGGGCCGGTCATCAACGGCTCCATGACGGTGGTGGCGGTGCTCTTCGGGGTGTTCATGAACGGCCTTGAGGTGCTGGTGGCCTTCATCCAGGCCTATGTGTTCACCATGATGTCGGCGGTGTTCATCGGCATGTCGCGCGTGGGGCACACCGAGGGCTGACGGCTCCGGGGGCACGGCGGAAAAAGATTTTCAGACAGAAAAAAAAGAACTAACGAATTTTATCAACCCATTTAAAATTTAAGTAAGATGTTAATGACAGTTTTGTTGCAGGCTGCTGCAGGTGCAGGAATCAGTAAGTTGGGTGCGGCCCTCGGTGCCGCCATCGCAGTGTTGGGTGCCGGTCTGGGTATCGGCCGTATCGGTTGTTCGGCCTTGGAGGGCATCGCCCGTCAGCCCGAGGCGGCGGGAGACCTCCGCATGAGCATGATCATCGCCGCCGCCCTCGTCGAAGGCGTGGCCTTGATTGCCATCGTGGTGTGTTTGTTGACATTGTTTGTATAATCCAAAAACAGGTAATATGGGATTGTTAACTCCCGATCCGGGATTGCTGTTCTGGATGCTGGTCACCTTCGGGGCGGTGTTCTTCCTGCTGGCCAAGTTCGGTTTTCCGGTCATCCTCCGTTCGGTGGAGGAGCGGAAGGCCTACATCGAGGAGTCGCTCCGTTCGGCCCAGGAGGCCGCCGGGCGGCTGGCCGGGGTGCAGGCCGAGGCCGACCGGCTGCTGGCCGAGGCGCGCGCCGAGCAGGCCCGCATCCTGGCCCAGGCGGCCGCCACGCGTGACCGCATCATCAAGGAGGCGCAGCAGAAGGCGTACGCCGAGTCCGACCGCCTGCTGGCCGAGCTGAAGAAGCAGCTGGCCACCGAGAAGGAGAGCGCCCTGCGCGACATCCGCCGGCAGGTGGCCCTGCTCTCTGTGGAGGTGGCCGAGAAGGTGCTCCGCAGCAAGCTGGCCGACGGGCAGGAACAGGCTGCGCTGATAGACCGGCTGCTGGACGAGGTGTCGGAGTCTTCCCACCAAGCATCGATGTGACATGAATACAGGAGTAGTGGCTGTGCGCTATGCCAAGGCGCTGCTGGCCTTCGCCAAGGGCGGGGGCGGCGAGGAGCAGGTCTGCCGTGAGCTGAAGGCCCTGGCCGAGAGCTGGACCCGTGTGCCCGGACTGCGGCGTGCCGTGGAGAACCCCGTGCTGCCCGCCAGCGAGAAGCTGGCCCTGCTGCGGCAGGCCGCGGGCGGCGAGGGGGTGAGCGGGATGCTGCTGCGCTTCTTCCGCCTCGTGCTCGACGGCGGGCGTGAGGCGCTGCTGCCCTTCATGGCCTGGGCCTACGTGGACCTCTATCATGCCGACAAGGGCATCCTGGTGGGGCGGCTGGTGACGGCGGCCCCCGCACCCGGGCTGGCCGGACGGCTGGAGGCCGAGGCCGCCCGCCGCACCCGCGGCCGGGTGGAGCTGGAGACCACCGTAGACCCCGCGCTGATAGGCGGCTTCGTGATGCAGCTGGGCGACCTCAGGCTCGACGCCAGCGTGGCCACGCAGCTGGAGCGCATACGCACCCAGCTGGAGGCCAGGAACAGGAGAATTGTGTGACTTATTTTTTATCATCAGAATCATTATGCCAGAAAATACAATAAGACCCAGTGAAGTATCAGCCGTGCTGCTCCGCCAGCTGCAGGGCGTTGACACCTCGTTGCAGTTTGACGAGGTGGGCACCGTGCTGCAGGTGAGCGACGGGGTGGCGCGCATCTATGGCTTGCGCCAGGCGGCGGCGGGAGAGCTGCTGCAGTTTGAGAACGGCATCATGGGCACCGTGATGAACCTCGAAGAGGACAACGTGGGGGCCGTGCTGCTGGGACCCACCGACCGCATCAAGGAGGGCATGTCGGTCAGCCGCACGCGCCGCATCGCCTCCATCAACGTGGGCGAGGCCATGCTGGGGCGGGTCATCGACCCGCTGGGCGTGCCCCTCGACGGCCGCGGCGGGATAGCCGGGCCGCTCTACGAGATGCCGCTGGAGCGCAAGGCGCCGGGAGTCATCTACCGGCAGCCCGTGAGCGAGCCGCTCCAGACCGGCCTGAAGGCCATTGACGCCATGATCCCCATCGGCCGCGGACAGCGCGAGCTCATCATCGGCGACCGCCAGACCGGCAAGACGGCCATCGCCATCGACACCATCATCAACCAGCGGGCCGCCTACGAGGCGGGCCGGCCCGTGTACTGCATCTACGTGGCCGTGGGCCAGAAGGGCTCGACGGTGGCCAGCCTGGTCAACACGCTGCGCGAGAAGGGGGCCATGGACTACACCGTCGTGGTGGCCGCCACCGCCTCCGACCCCGCCGCCCTGCAGTATTTCGCCCCGTTTGCCGGAGCCGCCATCGGCGAGTTCTTCCGCGACACCGGCCGCCACGCCCTGGTGGTGTATGACGACCTCTCGAAGCAGGCCGTGGCCTACCGCGAGGTGTCGCTCATCCTGCGCCGCCCCTCGGGGCGCGAGGCCTACCCGGGCGACATCTTCTACCTGCACTCGCGCCTGCTGGAGCGCGCGGCGAAAATCATCGGCCAGCAGGAGGTGGCCGAGCGGATGAACGACCTGCCTCCCAGCCTGCAGGGACGGGTGAAGGCCGGCGGCTCGCTCACCGCGCTGCCCATCATCGAGACGCAGGCCGGCGACGTGTCGGCCTACATCCCCACCAACGTCATCTCCATCACCGACGGGCAGATCTTCCTGGAGACGGACCTCTTCAACCAGGGCTTCCGCCCGGCCATCAACGTGGGCATCTCGGTGTCGCGCGTGGGCGGCAGCGCGCAGGTCAAGAGCATGAAGAAGGTGGCCGGCACGCTCAAGATTGACCAGGCGCAGTACCGCGAGCTGGAGGCCTTCTCCAAGTTCAGCAGCGACATGGACCCCGTGACGGCCATGGCCATCGACCGCGGCCGCAAGAACAACCAGCTGCTCATCCAGCCGCAGTACAGCCCCATGCCGGTGGGCGAGCAGATAGCCATCCTCTACTGCGGCACCCACGGCCTGATGCGCGACATCCCCATCGGCCGCGTGCGCGACTTCCAGGAGGCGTTCCTCACCGTGCTGCGGGCCGAGCACCCCGACGAGGTCATCGGCGCGCTGGCGGCGGGACGCATCACCGACGGGATAACCGACATCATCGAGCGGACGGCTGCCCGCACGGCCTCACAGTTTAAAGCATAACGGCCATGGCATCACTCAAGGAAATAAAGGGACGCATCAACTCCATCAACGGGACGCTCAAAATCACCTCGGCCATGAAGATGGTGGCCTCGGCCAAGCTGCACAAGGCGCAGGCGGCCATCGAGGGCATGCTGCCCTACGAGCGGCGGCTGTCGCACATCCTCGGCCTGCTGCTGGCGGCGGGGGTGCCGGTGCAGTCGCCCTTGGTGCGCCGCCCCGAGGTGCGGCGGGTGGCGGTGGTGGTCTTCTCGTCGAACAGCAGCCTGTGCGGCGGGTTCAACACCAACCTCATCCGCCGGCTGGAGCCGCTGCTGGCCGGCTATGCGGCCCGCTACGGGCACGACAACGTCATCGTCTACCCCGTGGGCCGCAAGGTGGCCGAGGCCGTGCGCAAGATGCGCTACGTGCCGGCGGGCGACTACCAGCACCTGAGCGGCAAGCCGGGCTATGAGGAGAGCGCGGCGCTGGCCGCCGGGCTGATGGACCGCTTCACGCGCGGCGAGGTGCAGCGGGTGGAGCTGCTCTACCACCATTTCAAGTCCACCTCCGCCCAGGTGCTCACGCAGGAGACGTATCTGCCGGTGGGCCTCGACGGGCTCACGGCGGGCGCGGACCGGCAGGCTCCGGCGGCAGACTGCATCGTGGAGCCTTCGGCCCCCGAGGTGCTCCAGGCCCTGCTGCCCAAGGTGCTCTGCGTGAAGCTCTACACCGTGGCCCTGGATTCGAGCGCGTCCGAGCACGCCGCCCGCACGGTGGCGATGCAGGTGGCCACCGACAACGCCAACGACCTCATCCAGGAGCTGACGCTGCTCTACAACAAGAGCCGCCAGCAGGCCATCACCAACGAGCTGCTCGACATCGTGGGCGGCACGCTGGCATAGTGCTCCGATGGGCTGGTCGTTCAGAGCCTCTCAGTTTGTCATTCTGAGCCTCTCCCTGTTGTCATTCTTCGCTTTCGCTCAGAATGACAAGGGGAGGGGGAAGGAAGGCAGGGGGAGTGCAGAATGATGGGAAGGGTGACAATGTTGCAGGTCCTTGGGGGAGGATGGTACGCCCCTCGGTGGCGTCTGCCTTCGTAGTGGTACGCCCCTCGGTGGCGTCTACCCCCGTAGTGGTACGTCCCTCGGTGGCGTCTGCCCCCGTACACCGCCGGACGGACGGACAGACGGACAGACGGACTGTCCGGGAACTTCTGAACCCTCCCCTGTTGTCATTCTTCGCTATCGCTGACAATTTGGTTTGGAATGACAAACGGAGGGGAGTAAGATTCTTCATTCATCATTCTTCATTTTTCATTCTTCATTTCTTTGTCATGTTGAGCGAAGCGAAACATCTGTACACCGCCACGGTTTTTCGGCTGCGCAATTGGACAGACTTTTTAGAAACTGTTTAAAAATTATTCAATAAATTTGTTAAGCATGAGAAACTGTTTTGAAATCATCGAAAATATTTGTTAAGCATCATCTGAATGCAG
>CAMAFR010000072.1 GCA_945833835.1 uncultured Bacteroides sp. | reverse complement strand
CCTCTTCAGACTCGCTAACTTGTATGCATATCCCCACTAAATTTCTACTGACCCGCGATGTGCCGTAAACGGTGCGATGAATCTCATCCCGTATCTGCTCAAACCGGTCGTCAATGCCGTCCGTGCCGCTGGACATGAGCAGTAGGGGGAAGGCTTTGTCTGCTTGGCGGTAGGGGGGCTGCAGGTAAGGCCGGTGGCAGAGGGTGAATCCGTTTCTCTCGTAGAATGCGATGCGTCTGCGGCTCATTTCCTCGGTAGGGGGTTCTGCTTCCAACACAAGGGTGCCTTGCACCCGTCTTTTGATTTCGCCGATGATTTGTTGGCCATAGCCTTTGTTGCGTACACAGGGGGCAGTGGCAAGGTGTTCCAGATAGTGGAAGCCGTCCAGGCTCCATACCGTTATCACCCCTATGGGGGTGTCGTCGTCGGTGATGAGGTAGCAGCTGAATTGCGGATGATGGTCCGTATTCGCTCGTTGCGCCGCATCTTCCCGCCTTTCTTCGGTCGGAAAAGATTGGTGCAGCAAATTCTCCACAAAAGGATACTGGGGATGGTCGGTTGTAATTCTGTTCAGTCTGATCATAGATGTGCGGGTTTTGAAGGGTGAAGTTTAGTCTTGCGTATAGAATCGGATGAGCCGTTCCAGCGCACGTTGGCATACCGGACAGAATCCAGGGGCTTCATTGATCCTCATCCGGCATTCTGTGACAGGCCGGTAGATGCCTTTCAAGCTGTAGCCGCCACCTTCGTACACTCCTACCTTCGTGAAGATGGTCGAGGCATCCGTTTCGGCGGGTGTCGGACATGGGGTTCCTTCGGGTACCATGTCTTTCCATTTGCTGTCAAAGTCAACCAATGTCGTGATGTTCTGTTCCCAAGGTTCCACATCGTATGGATAAAGGCTGGAGGGCTCGTCGCTGTAAGCGTATTCGTCTGCCAGACCTCCGAAGCTATGTCCGAATTCGTGTACCACTACCGGACGGAAGTCGGCATGATGTGTCGTTGTCAAGGTGTACGAATTATAGATGCCACCTCCTCCGTAGGTGTCCGTGTTGGCCAGGATGATGATATGTTCGTAGGGGATGCCGGCCAGCCAATTGTGGATAGACTTTACCTGGCGGGTGGTCAGGTACCGGTCGGAGTAGAAGGTGTCGAAGTGTGAGCTGACGGCCGTATTCTTCCATTCGTTGTTTCGGGGGATACTGACTCCACTGTCTGCCGAAGGACTGCCCACGGCGACTATGTTGAAGCTGTTTTTCAGGTGTCTGAACGGTTCATGCTCGAACAGAGCGTCACAAGCAGCTTGTGCATCCTGGTAGAAGCGGTCCATTTCTTCCACCGTATAGCCTTCGGCCAGAATGGCAACGTCGATACAGGTGTCTGGTTCGCCGCTTTTCAGCAGGTAGCGGTGAGGGGTAATTTGTTCGTGGCCGCGGTGGTGGATTAAGATGTCGTCAGGGTCCACTTCATGGGTGAGCGAAGACGTGACTTTCCGGTGCGCATCCCTCAGTTCGATGGTGACAGTGGCCGGACGCTGCGGAAAAGGCACCAGGAAGGTGTTCTCGAATCCCCGCTGCGTGGTTTGCGCTTCAGGTTCTCCCAGCCATTCCTGGAACAGGCTGGAGAAGGAGGTACGGTAGATGACGGTCTGGGTCTGTTTGTCGCGAACGGTCAGCTCACCGTTGCCTTCCAGCGGCAATTGGTCCAGGTGGTGTCGGCGTCCCGCCCAGTGGGGCAGTGCGCTTAACTCGTCCAGATAGATGGATTGGCAGGCGGCATCGCCTGTAAACAGGTAGTCTATCCGAAGGCTTTTGTCTTCAAAGTAGTCATGGTAGGCTGGAGCCTGTGCGCTGGCTGCCGCACAGCAGCCCATGACAAAAAGTGTGGTCAGTTTTCGCATATTCAATAATAATAGTGAGCAAATGTAGGCATTTTCTTGCGAAATTGTAGCCATTTGCCGGAATTTCGTAATAAATGCGCGTGGGTATTCCATAAAAGTTGTATCTTTGTGAGAGCTAACAAAAAACTACCAAATCAACAGAGAACATGGGACACCATCAAATTGATAAGTTAGACGAACAGATATTGCAGTTGATAGCAGGCAATGCCCGTATTCCTTTTCTGGAAGTGGCCCGGGCCTGCAACGTATCGGGTGCAGCCATTCACCAGCGTATTCAGAAACTGACGAATCTGGGGATTCTGAAAGGATCTGAATTCGTCATCGACCCCGAGAAGATAGGTTATGAGACCTGTGCCTACATTGGGTTGTACTTGAAAGACCCCGAACAGTTTGACACCATGACCGAAGCTTTGCAACATATCCCCGAGGTAGTGGAGTGCCATTTCACGACCGGACAATATGATATGTTCATCAAGATATACGCCAAGAACAACCATCACCTGCTCAGCATCATCCATGACAAGCTCCAGCCGTTGGGCCTGGCGCGGTCGGAAACCATCATTTCCTTCCGTGAGGCCATCAAGCGGCAGATACCCATCCTTGATTTGGCCGATGAGGAAGAGGAGTGAGGGTCAGCCGATGCGTTCGTAGTCGACAAAACAATAGGAGTAGAGGTGCTTTTCGTCAGCCGAATGGCATTCTCTACTTTTTTCATGCCAGTTGTCGGCATCCACTTCCGGAAAGAACACGTCAGCCTCCTTTTCAACATCGTCTATTTCTGTCAGGTACAGGCGGTCGGCCAGCGGGAGGGCCTGCCGGTAGAGGCTGGCTCCGCCGATGATGAAGACTTCCTCTTCTTCCGAACAGGCTTGCAGTGCCTCGTCCAGCGAGTGGAAGCACTCGGCACCGGCCAGTTGGAGTGGCCGGCTGCTCAATACCACGTTGCGCCGGTTGGGCAATGCTCCTTTGGGGAGGGACTCGAAGGTCTTCCGCCCCATGATGATGGTGTGGCCGGTGGTCAGGGCCTTGAATCGTTTCAGGTCGTTGGGCAGCCAGTACAGCAGTTGGTTGCCCCGTCCGATGCCGTTGTTCTTGTTGATGGCGGCTATGATGGATACAGTCATGTCAGTAGAGGTTTAGGTTAATGTTTTCCATTCGCAGTGGGGTTATACGGATACCTGACCGGCGATATGCGGCCACGGATCATACCCTTCGAGCCGGAAGTCTTCGTAGCGGAAGTCGAAGATGCTCTTCACATCCGGGTTCAACACCATGCGGGGCAAGGGGCGCGGTGTGCGGCTCAGTTGCAGGTCTACCTGTTCCAGATGGTTCAGATAGATGTGTGCGTCGCCCAGCGTATGGATGAAATCACCGGCTTCTAGCCCGGTCACCTGTGCCATCATTTGCAGCAGCAGGGCGTACGAAGCGATGTTGAACGGGACTCCCAGGAAGCAGTCGGCGCTGCGCTGGTACATTTGCAGGCTCAGTTTTCCGTCCGCCACATAGAATTGGAAGAAGGCATGGCAGGGAGGCAGGTTCATGTTCTTCAGATCTGCCACGTTCCAGGCACTGACAATGATGCGTCGTGAGTCGGGGTTCCGACGGATAGTGTCCACCGCTTCCGAAATCTGGTCGATGCACCCTCCTTCGTAGTCGGGCCATGACCGCCATTGGTAGCCGTAGATGTGTCCCAATCCGCCGTCGGGGTCAGCCCATTCGTTCCAGATGCGTACCCCGTTGTCTTGCAGGTATTTCACGTTGGTGTCGCCCTTCAGGAACCACAGCAGTTCGTGAATGATGGATTTCAGGTGCAGTTTCTTGGTGGTGACCAACGGGAATCCGTCTTTCATCCGAAAGCGCATCTGATGTCCGAAAACGCTGACGGTACCGGTTCCTGTGCGGTCTTCTTTGCGGGTGCCTTCCGTACGGATACGTCGCAGCAAGTCTAAATATTGTTCCATGGTGAGGTATATGGTTTCTGTTTTCGTTTTGCAAAAGTAGCGGTTTTCCGGCAAATCCCAAAAGGCTGGACGGAATCATTCCCGGCAGACCGCCACAGCCGGAGGCCGGAGCCGATTTTAACAGTAAAATTAGGCCGCTTCAACTATTTAGCTTATCTTTGGCCACGAAAATAAAATAATACCAAATTACCTTTATTAATTCTATTCATCTGATATGTTTAAACTATTTCATGGTTTCCACATGGTGGAGACTTACCACGAACTGAAGAAATCCAAGCGGTTGGAGGAGCAGCGTTTGCCTTCGCGCATCATTAAGCTGACGGTGGCCATCGGTTTGGCATTGGTGTTATGGTTGCTGCCTGCCGGCACATTCGGCATCGAGGGGCTGACCGTCATCGAGCAACGGTTGATATCCATATTTGTATTCGCGACATTGATGTGGGTGTTCGAGGCTGTTCCGGCTTGGACAACTTCCATGATGGTGGTAGTGCTGTTGCTGCTCTCTGTCTCCAACAGTAGTTTCTGGTTCTTCGTGCAGGGCTACTCGGCCGAGGAATTGGGCCATGCCGTGAAATACACTTCCATATTGCATTGTTTTGCCGACCCTATTATCATGCTGTTCATCGGAGGGTTCATTCTGGCCATTGCCGCCACCAAGAGCGGGCTCGACCTGATGCTGGCGCGTACGATGCTGAAGCCTTTCGGCACCCAGAGCCGCTATGTGTTGCTGGGCTTTATCCTGGTGACGGCTGTCTTCTCCATGTTCCTGAGCAATACGGCCACGGCAGCCATGATGCTGACATTCCTCACTCCGGTGCTGCGGGCGTTGCCGGCCGACGGGAAGGGCAAGATAGGATTGGCCATGGCCATTCCGGTGGCTGCCAACGTGGGTGGGATGGCTACCCCCATCGGAACTCCTCCCAATGCCATTGCCTTGAAATACCTGAACGACCCTGAGGGGCTGAACATGAATATCGGTTTCGGCGAATGGATGAGTTTCATGTTGCCGTTCACCATCGTCGTGCTGTTCATCGCATGGGTATTGTTGCTGCGGCTGTTCCCCTTCAAGCAGAAGACCATCCATCTGAACATCGAAGGTGAGGCCAAGAGTGACTGGCGTTCCATCGTAGTGTATGTCACGTTTGCCGTCACGGTTCTGCTGTGGATGACCGATAAGTTCACGGGGGTCAACTCGAATGTGGTGGCCATGATTCCGGTCGGCATCTTCTGTATTACGGGGGTCATCACCAAGCGTGACCTGGAAGAAATCAGCTGGTCGGTGCTTTGGATGGTGGCCGGAGGTTTCGCTCTGGGCGTGGCCCTCAACGAAACGGGGCTGGCCCAGCACCTCATCGAGTCTATCCCGTTCAATACATGGTCGCCTGTGGCGATGATTATCGGTTCGGGAATGATTTGCTACCTGATGGCGAATTTCATCTCACACACGGCCACAGCCGCGCTGCTGGTACCCATCTTGGCGATTGCCGGCATCAGTATGCGTGAGAATCTGGCCGTTGTCGGTGGCGTGAGCACCTTGCTGATTGGTGTGGCCATTGGTTCCTCGCTGGCCATGGTGTTGCCTATCAGTACACCGCCCAATGCCTTGGCACATGCCACCGGCATGATTCACCAGAAAGATATGGAGAAAGTGGGCATCATCATGGGTGTCATCGGGCTTGTCCTGGGCTACACCATGTTGATAGTGTTGGGTTCTACCGGATTGCTCTGACCCGTTTTCATCCGATAAGCAAGCAGGGGTGGCCGCTCTAAAGTAGTTTCTGTATGCCGTTCATGCAGGAACGCTTGGGGTGGGCACCCCTGTTTTTTTGCCGTTTGCCGGCAAACTGCTACCTTTGCGTCAAATAACGACAATCATGAATTTACCTACCGATTTTCTGTTCCGTACCCGTCGCCTGATGGGGGAGGAGGCGTGTGCCGCCTTGTGCGAGGCCTTGCGCCAGGTTCCTCCGGTCAGTGTTCGTATGAATACGCTCAAGTGTGCGGACCTGCCGCAGGGAGGCCGGCCTGTGGCCTGGTCGCGCGACGGCTATTACCTGCCGGTCCGTCCGTCTTTTACCTTTGATCCGCTTTTCCATGCCGGTTGCTACTATGTGCAGGAGGCGGCTTCGATGTTCCTCGAACAGGCGTTGCGCCGTTATGTCACGGCTCCTGTGGCGATGCTCGACCTTTGTGCGGCGCCGGGAGGTAAGTCCACGTTGGCGCGTTCGGTTCTTCCTGCCGGCAGTCTGCTGGTGGCCAACGAGGTCATGCGTAACCGGGCGCAGGTGTTGGCCGAGAACCTTGTGAAGTGGGGGGATGGCTCAATCATCGTGACCAACAATGACCCGGCGGATTTCGCCCCTTTTGGCGAGGTGTTCGATGTGATGCTGACCGATGTGCCTTGTTCGGGTGAAGGAATGTTCCGCAAGGACGAGACGGCAGTGGCAGAGTGGAGCGTGGACAATGTGGAGATATGCTGGCAACGGCAACGACGCATCCTGCGCGACAGCTGGCCGTGCCTCAAGCCGGGCGGACTGTTGATATACAGCACCTGCACGTTCAACCGCGAGGAGAACGAAGACAATGTGGCCTGGATTGCCCGTGAGTTGGGGGCAGAGGTGCTGCCGCTGCAGGTGCCCGACGGATGGCGGATTACCGGCAATCTGACCGGTGCCGATTTTCCGGTCTATCGTTTCTTGCCGTCACTGACGGAGGGAGAAGGACTCTTCTTGGCGGTCTTGCGTAAGGAGGGTTTGTCAACAGGTGGAAAAAGTTATGAACAGGTGTCTGCAAGGCTGTTGAAAAAGAATCTGCGCAAGGCGGTCAAAGGTGGAAAACCTGCTGCGGGGACCGTTCCCGACACCCTGAAGACTTGGCTGGTGGGAGCGGATGAGGATGTCTTCAGTGTCACAGACGGGCTTGTAACGGCCTTTCCTGCCGTCTGGCACTCGTTGTATCTGTATCTGAAAGAACAGCTGAAGGTGATACATGCCGGTGTGACCGTGGCCGAACAGAAGGGGCGTGACTGGCAGCCCCATCATGCGCTGGCCATGAGTACTGCCCGGACCGATGATAGTTTTCAACAGGTAGAGCTGAGTTATGAACAGGCTGTGGCTTACTTGCGGAAGGAGGCGGTGACGCTGGCTGGCGATACACCACGGGGGTATGTCCTGCTGACGTATGGCGGACATCCGTTGGGCTTTGCCAAGAATGTCGGCAACCGCGCCAACAATCTTTATCCCAACGAGTGGCGTATCCGTAGCGGTTATCTGCCCGGTCCGGAAGAGACGGCACTGGTCTGTGGATGGCTCGGAGCCGGGCACTAAGGAGTCGGGACCCCGAGGTTTACGGATGCCTTCAGAAGGGTTTTCTGAAGGTGCATCCGTTTTTCCATTCCGAGCAACCGTAGGCACTCCGTCCTTTGATAATGATGCCTTTGCCGCATAGCGGACAGGCAAATCCAATCATGGCATCCCCTTCGGGCAGTTGGACGGCTGCCGGTTCGGTAGCCGGTGCCTTGGCTTTCCGGGTCCTTCGGGGTTTGGGAGAGACAGATGCCGGCTGCGGTCCGTCTGCTGTCGGGGTATCAGCCGGAGCCTTTCTTTTTGCGGAGGGGGTGCGTGTCTTCTTGGGGGCGAGGGCGGCGGGGGCCGGTTCCTCGGGTGCAACGCTGATGCGCCGGTTGCTATTGTCGCTCAACACCGCATGCACGATGTCGGCCACCATCTGTTTCAGTTCGTTCAAGAAGGTGGTGGCATCATAGTTGCGCCGTTCTATTTCCCGCAGTTTCTTCTCCCAGATACCGGTCAGTTCGGCCGATTTCAGCAGTTCTTCATGTATCAGTCCTATCAGTTCCGTGCCGGTAGGGGTGGCTATCAGGTTTTTGCGCTCTTTGCGGATGTAGTGCCGTTTGAAGAGGGTCTCGATGATGGCGGCCCGTGTCGAGGGTCGTCCTATGCCGTTCTCTTTCAGTGCGTCGCGCAGCTCGTCGTTCTCTACCAGTTTGCCGGCCGTTTCCATGGCCCGCAAGAGGGTGGCTTCCGTATAGGGTTTGGGAGGCTGTGTCCATTTTTCCGCCAGACAAGGGGTGTGCGGTCCGCTTTCCCCTATCTGGAAAACCGGCAGCACCCTCTCTACCTCGTTTTCCTTGCCTTCCTTGTTCTCTTTGTCGGGCAGGTCTTTGGCAAAGATCACCCGCCATCCTGGGTCGGTGATTTGTTTGCCGGTCACCTTGAATTCCACGTCGTTGGCCTGTCCCAGTACGGTGGTGGTCAGGAAACGACAGTCGGGGTAGAACACGGCGATGAAGCGGCGGGCAATCAGGTCGTACACATTCTTCTCCAGCTCTGTCAGTCCTTGCGCCGGTACGCCTGTCGGTATGATGGCGTGGTGGTCGGTCACTTTCGCGTTGTCGAACACTTTTTTCGATTTCGGCAGTGGCTTGCCCGCCAGCGGTGCGGTGAAGGTGGTATAGTCTTTCAGTCCTGCCAGGATGCCGGGGCATTTTGGATAGATGTCATCGCTCAGAAAGGTGGTGTCCACACGCGGATAGGTGGCCACCTTTTTCTCGTATAGCGACTGGATAAGCTGCAGCGTCATGTCGGCCGAGTAACTGAAACGTTTGTTGCATTCCACTTGAAGCGAGGTCAGGTCGAACAGGCGTGGAGGGGCTTCCGTCCCCTTTTTGGAGCTGATGTCGGTGATGTAGAACAAGGCGTTCCGCACCTTCTCCAGTAGTTGTTCCCCTTCTTCCTTCTTGGTGAATTTGCCCTTTGTCGCGCTGAAAGTGGTTTCCCGATACACTGTTTTCAGTTCCCAATACGGCTCTGGTTTGAAATGCTCTATTTCCTGCTGCCGCTTCACGATGAGTGCCAGTGTAGGGGTCTGTACCCGTCCGATGGACAGTACCTGCCGGTTCTGTCCGTATTTCAAGGTGTACAGTCGTGTGGCGTTCATGCCCAGCGTCCAGTCGCCGATGGCACGGCTGAGTCCGGCTTCGTACAGCGGCTGGAACTCTTGCTGGTCCTTCAGGTGGGCAAAGCCTTCGCGGATGGCCTCTTCGGTCAGCGACGAGATCCACAGCCGTTTCACAGGGCAGCGTGCTCCTGCTTTCTGCATTACCCAGCGTTGGATAAGTTCCCCTTCCTGTCCGGCATCACCGCAGTTGATGATGCCGTCGGCCTGTTGCATCAGCCGTTCGATGATGCGGAACTGTTTTTCGATACCCGGGTCATCAATGAGCTTGATGCCGAAGCGGGGCGGAATCATCGGCAGGCTGCCGAGGCTCCACGATTTCCATGCCGGTGTATATTCATGAGGCTCCTTCAGCGTACACAGGTGGCCGAACGTCCAGGTCACCTGGTATCCGTTACCTTCCATATATCCTTCTTTCTTGGTACGTGCGCCCAGCACATCGGCAATGTCGCGTGCTACGCTGGGCTTTTCGGCGATACAGACAATCATAGTGTAGTGGTACAATAATTTGTTGCAAAGGTAGCCAAAATTCGTGAGGTGGAAAACCGGATGTATGCGTTTTGTCCGCTTCCATACTGCTTCCCGCGCACTAAGGTTAATAACCTTTCGCCACTAAGGTTAATAACCTTCATGCGTTAAGGTTAATAACCTTGCGGCAGTAAGGTTAATAACCTTTCAGCCCGGAAGACTATCTTCCTTTGACACAACGACAGCCTTCTTCCCCCGTCTCCCCCTACTGCCCCCAGACTGTCCGAGAACCTGAGAAGAACGCTCCTTTTGTCATGCTGAACGCAGTGAAGCATCTGAATACACCCACTTGATGCTTACAGATCCTTCGCTCCGCTCAGGATGACAGGTCAAAAGGAAAGCCCGAAAAGGGTTCTCGGACAGCCACCCCTGTCATTCTGAGGGGCGCGAAGAAACAACGTTCGGCGGCCCGAAGGGGAAAGCCAATCTGTCCGCAGCAAGATAATGCATTCAAGATGTCCATATATAATAAGGTGTAGCCTCCAACGGCAGTTCTGTGAGGTATTTCCTGTAATATCGTTGTATTCCAATACTTTAACCAAAATAAACCAAAAAAGTTTCAAAAAAGTGGTGGTGGTTGCTTGCAGGTTTGGCAAAAAG
>CAMAFR010000071.1 GCA_945833835.1 uncultured Bacteroides sp. | reverse complement strand
TTGCAATTTTATGATATTTCTTGAAAGCATAGGTTCGAGAGCCTCTCTCTCCGCCGGCAGAGGTCCTGTGAGTCGAAAGGCTTGCAGGACTTTTTGCATGACGGCCTACACAAAACCGCTTTCGGGAAGGGACACGAAGGCACAAACCACAAATTTTAAAAAGTCATGATTTCCATGAAGACAAAACTCGTTCTGGGCATCGGCGCACTGCTGTGCCTGCCCTCTTGCTACTGCAACAAAATCGCTGTGGGGAACGTTGATCCCCACGAGAAGCTGGTCCATGTGGCCAGCGAGCGCAACCAGCATTATCTGGGCGGTCTGTTCGTATCGCACTCCAAGACACATCCCTATGTGCCCGGGGTAGAGAACTACGTCATCGAGACGAAACACACGTTTTGGGACTGCGTGGTGGGTCTGGTGACCTGCAGCATCTATACGCCGAACACCACCAAGTACTATGTGCCGGCCTCCAACCCGCGGGTCGTGGTGGAAAAGGAGAAATACCACAGCAAGGCGGCCCAAGGCTATCTGAAGGAGTGATCCGCTGGCGGCGGACTTCCTGCCGGCTATGCCACACAGCGGCATGCAGGCGCAGCACCGGGGGGTGGTCTCCCCACGCTGGCCGGCGTGCCGCTGGCTTTTTTTAGGATGCGGAAGGGTGTCCGGGCGCAGACACCGTCTTCCGGGCGTGGGTCATTGCGGCAGCACGCGGGCCTCCCGCTCTATGCGACACGTGTGCTGCTTGGTCTCCTTGTCGTAGCTGATGCCCACGAGGAGGATGTCGCCCGTATATTCGGCTATCTTGGCAGGATAGTTTTTCCGTTTGATCTGCTGGATGGCCGTATCGGTGGACTGGTTGAACTTCAGTTCAATGACGAGGGCAGGCTTGGAAACGTTGCGACGAGGAATCATCACCAGGTCGGCATACCCCTTGCCGGTGGCGTACTCGCGATGGATGACGTACTCGTTCTTGGCCCAGATATAGGCGATGGAGAGCACACAGGCGAGGGAGTTCTCATCGTTGTAGGCCAGAATGCTGGTGTGCTCGTCGTGGGCCAGACTGATGCCTTGTGCCACAGCCTGTTCGTTGCCAGAGAGGGTGGCGGCCAGCAGCTGCTTGGAGTTTTGTATCGTCTTGACCAGCGCATCCCAGGCAGTGGCCTTGATGGCGTTGTTCAGTTCGTCGGCCACCTCCTTGTTCGGGATGTAGCACTCGTAAGCATCTTTGTCGTAGGCCAGATAGCCGAGATGGATCAATACGGTCAGCACATCGTTCTTGCTTCTCACGATATGCATGTCATTCAGGAATTCTGTCGTATCTACATACACAGACTCTCCCGAGAGCATCCGGATGATGTCGTCCTTCAGTCCGTCATAGTTCATCTGGATATAGGTCACCACAGCGTCGTAGGCCCCTGTGGTGGTCCAGTAACTGCGATACTCTTCCTCATCAATGGCCCTCATCACCGAATAGGGATTGAACATACGGGATGCCTTGCCTATGCGATAACCGTCATACCAGCGTTCCATCTCGTTCATGTCCATACCGTGTCTCTCGCAAAGCGTCTCCACTTCTTCATGCGTGAACCCCAGAGCCCCGGCCATCTTGCCCGGATTGATCATGGAATACTCACGGAAGTTGTTCAATGCCGACTCCGTATTGTACTTCTTGATGGGCAGAATCCCCGTGAGGTATGCTCCGGCGAAAACTTTGTCCGAGTCCTGCGTCTTGAACAGGCGGCGAAGCAGCATGACATACTCGTCAAGGATGGTCGGGGTGACGCTGTCCGGGTCGCCCTTCATCTTATTCCGCTCAGGAAACTCACGGCAGATGGCATCCCACTCATCAATGATGAAGAAGAATTTCTCACCCGTGGCTGCATGGATGGCAGCAAGCACATCCATCAGGTCGGAGTTGTCGTTGTACTTCACATCGGGAAATGCATCCTTCAGCTCTGTAATGATTTTCTCCTGGATGGTGCGCACGATATTCGTTCGGAGTTCAGGACGGGCCGTGAACGAAGTCACGTCCAGATAAAGCACGCTGTACTTGTTCAGATAGGTCTCAAACGACCGGTCTTTCTCCGCATGCAGCCCCACGAACAACTCCCGCGAGTCGCACGACTTGTCGTAGTAGGCGCACAGCATCTTGGCTGCCATCGACTTGCCAAAGCGGCGGCAGCGGGTGACGCAACTATAGCGGCGCTCGGAGTTGAGCGTTGCGTTAATCAGCGGTATCAATGATGTCTTATCCACATATTCGTGAGTCACGATATCGCAGAACTCACTATTTCCTTTATTGATGTATGTACCCATAGTTCTTTTGTTTTGCAGAAGACCCCAATCTCCTATTCCGTTTCAAAGATAATGGTTTTATTTGGAACAGGCAACTAATAAGGTGTTTTGTGCCATCGTATGGCGCGGATGGGGGACACACAGCGGCACGCCGGCCTCGCCGCGGTTCAGCAGCTCCGCCGCCGGGCCAGCAGCAGGCCGATGGCGGCGGCCACCACCGCCACGGCCGTTGCCATAGGCGGTGTGCGGCGGCTGTCCCGGCAAGGCACCGCCACGGGCACCCGCACCGAGTCCGTCCGGGTGCGGAACAGCGTGTCGTGCAGCGTCCGGTAGCGGTATTCCACCCGCCGCTCCTGCCGCACCACCGTGTCCGTCTGCACCAGCAGCGGGCCCGCGGGCGTTTCCACCCGCACGGCGGCACCCCGGCGGAAGTCCGTGCGTCGGACGTCCGCCACATACACACTGTCGCGCACCCGTCGGGCCACGGCAGCCGAGTCGTGCGCCGTGCGCTCAGCCGCCGGCAGGCGGCGGGTCGGGCTGCAGGCGGCGATACTCACCCACAGCGTCAAAGCAAGGACAATCCTTGTCCGAGAACGTGTTGTGTCCGCAGATGATGGCATGAGGAAAACGTTTTTTAAGGTCAGACAACAGTTGTAGCAAAGCGGCCTTCTGGGCCGGTGTGCGCGTGTCGGCGGGCCGTCCGTTGCGGTCCAGTCCGCCGATGTAGCAGATGCCGATGCTGTGCGCGTTGTGGTGCAGCGTGTGGGCCCCCTCGTCTTCTAAGGGTCGGCCCGTGTGGAGGCTCCCGTCGCGGTACACCACATAGTGGTACCCGATGTGGATGCCCCGCTTGCCGAAGCCGCGCCGCGCGTGCCAGCGGTCGATGTCCTCCACCGTGTAGTCCTCGCCCTCGCGCGTGGCGGAACAATGGAGGATGAGCAGCGTTATTTTTCGCATGGTGAGTCAGGTTTTGGTTGGTGGCGGTAGTCAATCCCGATGACTGCTCCGGCAAAGGTGAGCAGCTCGCCGAAGGCGGCGAGCACCGAGGGGTCTATCACCCCCAGGGGCGGCACGAAAAAGGCCGTCGTGATGAGCGCGCAGCCGAAGCAGACCAGGACAATGGCCGTCAGGAGTTGGTGGGATGTTCTCATGGTTTTAAATGAATAACCGATTTAAATTAAATGAAGAACCGATTTAAATCGGTTCTTCATTTCCAAAGATTCTTCATTCATCATTCTTCATTTAAATCGGTTTTCTCATCCGAATGTCGGGCCGTCCTCCCCGCCGCCCTGTTCGTCCGCCGTCTCGAAGGTGGCCACCAGCGCATAGTCCTTGTCCACGATCAGCGTGCGCGGGTTCGTGCTGTCGCCGTCGTTCCACTGGCTGAACTTATAGCCCGATGCCGGTACGGCGGTGATGGTCACGCTCGTGCCCTGAGCGAACGAGCCGCCTCCCGTCACACTGCCCCGGGCCGCGTCAGCCGGCGACACACTCACCGTGTAATGGGTCGTACCCGTCTGTCCGCCGTCCCCGTCCGGTCCGTCCGTGCCGTTGTCCTCCGGCGGAGTCGTCGGGTCGGGCTGCAGGTCGACGGTCGTCTCGCCGCTCTTCACCGCCTTGATGACCTTGGCCTGGGCCGCGCGCGAGGCCACCAGGTTGAATTCCGCGTCGCCCATCAGGTTCATGAACTGCTGGCCCGCCGTCCACACCACCTTCACGTCCTTGATGTTGCCGGCGCCGAACTGGGCAGGGTCTTTCACGCCCGTCGAGCTGATGGCCACGGCGAAGTCGCCCAGGTCGCCGAGGCGGATTTTCTTGCCGTCGAGCAGCTGCTCGCGCATGCAGTCCACGGCCATGTTCAGGATGGCGCTGATGTCCGCGCGGCTGTACACGCATCCGTGCGAGGCGATGTGGCGGGCAAACTTGTCGATGTCCATCACGTCGGTGTACTGCGCCACCCCGAAGGCGTACTGCACCTCGGTGGCCACGATGGCCAGGTCTTCGGCGGCGGGTTCACGGCCGGCCTCGCGGGCGGCCTTGATGCGCCCTTTGGCCGCGTTGATCTCGAAGAGGTTGCTGTTGACGGGTCTTCTCACAATCGAATAATTGATCATAGTCTTGCGCCCCTTGTCCCGGTGTCGCAGTCGCCGGGTCGGTCCGCCAAAGGGCTGAGCGGGGAAAAGTGTGTTGCGACGAAGGGTGTGTGTCCGTTCGGAAGGGTGCCGGCGCGTGCGTCGCAGTCCCCGTGTGGCGGTCGTCACTGAGGACCCCGTCCGGTCGTCACTGATGGCGGGGGCGGGTCTTCACTGACGGCCCGGGCGGTGGTCGGCCGTCGTCCGTGGGGAGGGCAGGCAGGCGTCCTTCCGTCGGTCACAGTGCAAAGATACGCCGGCCGCCGGGGGCGCTTCAGCCGTTTGCCGCCGTCTGCGGTGGTTGGCTCCTGTTTTTTTTCGCTCTGCTTTCCCCCTGCTGCTGGGGTGTGATTGGACGAGAATGCACTGTGTGAGTGCAAAAATCGAAGAAAAATGCACTATGTGAGTGCATTTTTCCTATATTTGCATCTGGAACCATCATACGGAGAGATATGAAACAGCTGATTGCAAACTACAGAAGGTTATTGAAACTGACCACCACCCCTTTTCACAGATATCTGTACGACAAGGTGGACTGGGAGGGGCGTTTGGTCGGCATTGTGGGTGCCCGAGGTGTTGGCAAAACCACCATGATGCTGCAATATATCTGCAACTACGCTGACCCGACTTTCACCCTCAGGAAGGAGTGATTCGGACATCCGTTCCGCCTTTTTTTCTTGACAGTTTGAGAACGATTCCTTATCTTTGCCCCATCAAAGCCGGATGCTGATTATGGCTGTGGACTGTAGTTCTACTGGATGCTTTCAGCTTCCCGGCTTTTTTTATTCCTCTTTTTGGGGTCGTCTGACTGACCATGAGCAGCTATATTTGCCGTGTAGGGAATGGGGCGATGACATTTATTGAACGACATACGGACATCCCGTTCAACGGCCATACGATCCTTTTTCAGATTGCGGCGGTCGTCCGAACGATGGCTCTCATTTTCAAAAAGTTCTTCTCTGATGTCACGGACACCCTCTGCTTCCCTATGGTATTGGCCTCTGGAAGCATACCGGAAAGTGGTCACTCCCCGTCTGACAAAGCGGCCCAGTTCTTTGATGATACACATACTCGCCTCCATTTTTTTGATGGGTTCATTGTCCGCAGCCCTCCCTCTCCTTTTTCCGGCCCTTTTCCGGCCCCCTGCGCCCGACTCCGGCACGGAAAAAGGCGGCCGAAGACGAAAACTTTGGGGGAGGACCAAAGTTTTTTGCCGCAATGTGGTGCGATTCAGAAAATAGATTTTAACTTTGTGCTAAAATTTATTTTAACTTATAGAAAGGAAAACAAAGATGGCGGACAATTCATCCAAAGAGAAGAAAGGCGGCATGCCCTGCGAAATACACCTGCACAACGCACCCAACTGCGGGTGCAATATCAACATCTATTATGCGGGCCAGCTGGTGCAAGGCGACTGCTATGAGATGCACTACGCCGCCCCCGCCCCTGCGGCGGAACAGGCGGCCCGGACCGCTCCCGTGCCGGCGGAGGCCGTTCCTGCGACAGCCCCCGCGCCCGCTTCCGCGCCCGGACGGCGGAAGGCCCTTTTCGCCAAAGACGGCGCCCCCTATGTGGAGGACCTCGACGTGAGGCGGCGCGAGGGGAGGCGGCTGAAGGACTTCCTCAGGGCGCACCACCTCTCCGAGCGGCGGCTCACCACCCAGATAGACGACGTGCTCAACGCCTACATCGCCGAGTTCGTGCACCGCTGGCAGGCCTGCCGCCTGGTGGCCGAGCGCGTGCCCTCGGCCGCCCTGTTCCGGTTCCTCACCGAAGAGGTGGGCCTCGCCACCGACGTGGGCCTCTCCACCTTCACCGGCAAGATCTACAAGACGGTCATCAGCGTGGAGGTGGACGTGCGCTTGCGCCAGGCCGTGGCCGAGGCTTTCCGCGCCTGATGCGGCCGGACGCACCCCCGTGCGAGGCATGCTTCCGGATGCTTCCTTGATTTATTTTTGGTCTTTTAAAACGTTGGCGGACAGCGCACTGAGGTGCGTTGTCCGCCCTGTGGCGGAAGCGTTCGCGAATGCTTCCGATGCTTCCTCGTGTTTTTTTCCGACCTTGCCGGCGGTTTCTTGGATGCAGCGCCAACGGTGCGCCGCGCCCTGTCCGGAAAGGGCCTCCGGACGCCCGGTGCCGCTGTCTTCAAAAAATCGCTATCGGATTTATTTATTTATCGTTACACGTTTTTTGCGTATGAGACCAGAACCCAAATACCCTAAAATCGAGGTTGATTTTTTGGCAAGGATGCTGAAAATCTGGAGGCATAACAAACTGAAGGACCCTTTTGCACTGAAGATGCTGAAGCTGTGGTTGGGCTATGAGTTCACCGACCTGATGGATGAGCATGGCCGGTACACGGCCCTGTACTTCAACGAACTCCGGCAGCGGCTGCGATACCGGCTGATGGCGGACATGTTGGAGGACATCAAGAAGACACAGTCGTTCGTGCTGGTGGGCAGCTCGGACGAGTACCGGGACATCTCGGCCATCTTCTCGCCTATGTGGCACAACCATGAGCCGGCCGACGGGAAAATCCTGGCGGGCAGTTACGACGCTTCGAGTCGCATTTGCAATTGCATTTGCGACGGTAATGTTAATATATTTAATTTTAATACTACCGTAGGTAACGCTGGAGCGTTTTCCCCCGAGGGGGAGACTGTGGCGGAGGACGAGGCGGACGCCTGCGAATATGCCCGCACGGTGCAGGTGCGGCGGCGCATCGTGGCCGACTATTTCCTGTGGCTCTCGCGCCAGACGGACGCCGACCACCGCGGCCTGGTGGAGCGGCTGATGTTGCGCATCACCCGGCCTTGCGACCGGCGGGGGAGGCCCCTGCCGCAGTACCAGCTGACCGAGGAGCAGGGCCGCGAGGTGTGGCAGGTGATGGTGGACCAGGTGCTGGTGCCCTACTTCGCCACCCGCGAGGAGTTCTTCCGCCCCACCTACATGCAGCACCCCGAGCGGCGCGTGTGGTGGCTCTCCAACCTCTTCCGCAAGTGGTCGGGGCTGCCGTTGGTGGCCACCCGCAAGTGGCGCTACCACCGCCGCAGCCGCGAGGCCGAGGAGGCCGCCGCACACGAGGACGCCCAGCGCCTCTACCGCCCCCGCAGCCCCTACGAGTGGGAGGACGCCGACGGCTGCCGCTGGTACGACACGCCGCAGGGCATCAAGCAGCAGATTCCGGCCGACGCGCCCCCGCGGCCCACGGAGACATCGGGTTTCAACTACATCAGACACGGCTGGCTATGAGGGACGAATCACTGAGAAGAAACGACATCGGCCTGCGGTCGGTAGACGACAGCTGGGTGGGCAAGGCAGGCCGCAACAAGCTCACCGGCGAGGTGGAGGTGATGTACCGCTGCCCCGAGTGCGGCCACCGCGCCTTCCACGTCAGCCCCCACGCCGGATGGTTCCACTGCTGGGCGTGCGGCATCTGGGGGCGCACCGTCGAGGCGCAGGAGGAGATACGCCGCCGCTGGCAGCTGAGCCACGGCACGCCCCCCGCCGCCACGCCTGCCCCCGCACGCCGCCCTTCGCCCCAGGCCACCGCCCCTGCCGCCACAGCCACTGCCACGGCTGCCGACGCTGCCGCCGACGCTCCCGGCGTGGAGGCGCGGCTGACGGACTACATGCCGCTCGACGAGGCCGACCTGGAGGAGGTGGCGGACCTCTCGACGGCGGAGACGGTGACCGACCCCCTGCAGGTGGAGGCGCGCCGCTACTTGGAGGCGCAGCAGATACCCGTGCGCTGGGCGGCGCGGATGGGCTGGGGCGTGGCCCGGCGGTACGTGCGCCTCAAGGGCGAGGAGCAGGGCCGGCTGCGCCCCTGCCTGGTGTACCGCAACTTTGTGGAGGGCTACTGCTGCAACCTCAAGTTCCGCAGCGTGTCGTCCGTCCGCAAGACGGTGGAGCGCGGCGGGCGGCAGGAGCGCGTCACGGTGTGGGAGAAAGGCTTCGACCAGCTCTCCTCGTTCACCCCCTGCGCGCCCTACAACATCGACTGCCTGCGCCCCGCCGAGGGGGTGCGCGTGGGCACGCTCTACGTCACCGAGGGCGAGAAAGACTGCCTCACGCTGCGCATGCTGGGCTTCGTGCGCACGGTGTCGGTGGCGGCGGGGGCGCAGACGGACCACGCCCGCTCGTTCGAGGCCTTCGGCGAGTGGCTGGCCCCCGTCGGCACGGTGGTCATCGTGGGCGACCAGGACCTGCCGGGACGCAAGATGGTGCGCCAGCTGGCCGCCTACTTCGACGACAAGCGGGTGCTGGCCGCCACGTGGGACCAGCGGCGCTGGGGGAAGGACATCAGCGAGGTGCGCCAGCGGCACGGCGACGACGCCGCGCGCGACCTGGTGCTCGGGGCCACGCCCGTGGCGCGCACCGGACTGGAGGACTACCGAGCCGAGGCGGTGCGCGCCGAGGTGGTGGAGGCGGCGCAGGGACGGTATGACCGCGGCTACCCTACGGGGCTGGGCGAGCTCACCGACCGCCACTTCCGCCTCTATGGCCGGGGCGGGCTGGTGGTGGTGACGGGCACGCCCAACACGGGCAAGACGGACTTCCTGAACTTCCTGATGATGTCGCTGCTCAACCGCCGGCACTCGCACGTGTGCTTCTGCTCGTTCGAGACGCCCGACAAGTGCCGCCACGCGGGCGACCTGACGCAGATCTGGGCGGGCGGCACCAGCCTGCCGGACCTGGCGGCGGAGGAGGTGCGCCCCTACGCCGACTGCGTGATGGACCACGTGACGCACATCTGCCTGCGCCGCGAGCGGCCCACGCCCGAGGCGGTGCTGCGCAAGGCGGGGCTGGTGAAGCGGCTGCACCCGGAGCTGGAGTACCTGGTGATAGACCCTTACCTGTACCTCTCGATGGGCACGGGGCGCAACATCACCGAGACAGACAGCATCAAGGCGCTGCTGACCGACGTGCAGGACTGGGCGCACGACCACCGCGTGTGGGTGTTCATCGTGGCCCATCCGCGCAAGCTGCAGAAAGACGACGGGAGCAAGGAGCTGGAGGAGGTGGACATGTACACCATCGCGGGCAGCGCCAACTGGGCGAACGTGGCGGACTATGTGCTGAGCCTCAAGCGCATCCAGACGAGGGACGCGCGCGGCCGGACGACGGCGGACTACACGCGCCTGTCGGTGTTGAAGGTGCGCGACCAGCAGCTGTGTGTGCCGGGCGACGTGTTCTACAACCGCCAGCCTTGCGGACGCTATGACGAACGGGCGGGGGAGAAGGAGGCGCAGGCGGGCAAGGGGGCGCAGGACCTGCTGCCCTACGCGCTGTTCTGAAGTCCGTGGAGGCAGTTATGGAGACCATGCGGTTTGCGGGGCTGGTGCGCAAGACGGACCTGGCGATGGCGTATTTCCCGCACGCCACGTCGCCGAAGGTGGCGCGCGACAACCTGGTGCGGTGGATCAACCGTTGCCGTCCGCTCTGTGCCGCGCTGGAGCAGACGCACTACAACCGTCACGGCTGGTATTTCACGCCCCGCCAGACGCGCCTCATCCTAGAGTACCTGGGTGACCCGTATCCGGAGTGAAATCCTTTGGAAATGAAGAACCGATTTAAATGAAGAATGAAGAGTGAAGAATGAAGAATCGAATTAAATGAAGAATGAAGAGTGAAGAATGAAGAATCTTTGGGAGTGAAGCGTCCTCGTCCTCCCTTCCGTTTGTCA
>CAMAFR010000070.1 GCA_945833835.1 uncultured Bacteroides sp. | reverse complement strand
AGAGCACAACCTTGCCAAGGTTGGGGTCGCGAGTTCGAGTCTCGTTTTCCGCTCTGTACGAAAAGAGAAATCAGCGATAGGTTGGTTTCTCTTTTTTTTGTTGTTCCCTGTCGGAGGTTCTGGGGGAATTTGATATATTTGCGCTGCGGACACTTTCGTTGCGCAATCATAAATTTTAAAAACCAATAAATATGTTCTCAGGTATCGTAGAAGAATATGCAGAAGTGGTGCGTGTGGTGAAAGAACAGGAGAACCTGCACCTGACGTTGAAATGCTCCTTTGTGGACGAACTGAAAATAGACCAAAGCGTTTCCCATAACGGGGTCTGCTTGACGGTCGTACGCATTGAGGATGGGACGTACACCGTGACGGCCATGAAAGAGACCATCGAACGGTCGAACATCGGCTTGCTGAAAGCAGGCGACAAGGTGAATGTGGAGCGCAGCATGATGATGAACGGACGGCTGGACGGACACATCGTGCAGGGACATGTGGACCAGACGGCGGTATGTACGGACATTGCCGATGCCGACGGCAGCTGGTATTTCACCTTCCGCTACGACTTCAATCCGGACATGGCCCAGAGGGGCTATTTTACGGTGGATAAAGGTTCGGTGACGGTGAATGGCGTCAGCCTCACCGTGTGCCACCCTACACGGGACACGTTCCAGGTGGCCATCATCCCTTACACCTACCAGCATACCAATTTCCATACTTTCCGGGTGGGCAGTGTGGTGAACATCGAGTTTGACATCATCGGGAAATACCTCAGCCGGATGATGGAGTTGACGAAATGAGGCTTCAGAGTTCCTTGAGCAGGATTTGGTCACACTGCCGGAGGTAGTCCTCTCTCATCCGGACCGTGGCTTCCCAGTGGGCGGAATGCTGCTGGTGGTCAATCTTGAATGCTTCTGAACCGTTGGCATCCAGTCGGTCCAGAAGCATTCCTATGGACAGGCGGTTGATGTCAATGCCGGGCAGGTAGCCTCCCGATTCTTCTTTGTCGTCCTTGTAGGATTCGAAAATCAGTTTCATGTCCAGCAGCTCGTAGAGGATTTTCTTGGTCAGCCGGATGGGAATCTTGTGCTCGCGGCTGATTTCTTCGGCGGTGAGCGGGCTTTTCCCTTCCTGGAACCGGTGGCAGATGGCCGACAGGATGACCGTACAGAAAAAGTCGTGGTAGCGGCGGCTGATGTTGGCGGTCTCCTTGCCGAAACTGAAAGAATCCAGGTTCTGGCTGACGTAACACATCTCAGCCCCGAACAGGCAGATGGACCAGGATACTTGCGCCCAGATCAGAAAGAGCGGGATGGCGGCAAAGCTACCGTAGATGGCGTTGTAGTTGGAGACCCAGATTTGGCTGTTGATGTAGAAGTACTGGAAGGCCTGGAAGGCACTGCCCGCCAGGATGCCCGGCAACAGGGCATGGCGCAGGCTGACCTTGGTGTTGGGCATGAAGACAAAGAGTCCCGTCATCATGGCGCACGTCAGTACGTAAGGTATCATCCGTACCAGTGTTTTCAGCACAGGGGTGAGGAGCAGGAAGTTTTCCATGTTCTTCACGTAGGTGGACATGAAGATGGACAGGCCCGCCGAGATGACAATCAGCAACGGCAGCAGCAGAATCATGGAAAAATAGTCGGTGATTTTCCGGAACATGCTGCGCGGATGCTTCACCTGCCAGATGAAGTTGAAGCTGCGCTCGATGTTGTCTATCAGTATCAGGATGGTGAAGAACAGCATGATGAGGCCCACTCCGATGAAGACCCCGCTTTGGGCATGCTGCAGATAGGACTCCACCCATGTGAAGACCAGTTCGGCCTGCTCGTTCATCATGCCGTCGCGGAATTGGGCTTCGACCATGGCATCCATGCCGAAGCCTCGGGCGATGGCAAACAGGATGGCCAGAATAGGGATGATGGAGAACAGGGTGCTGTAGGTCAGTGCCGATGCACGCACCGGAATGCGGTCGTTCATGAACTGGTTGGTGGACAGCAGGAGGACTTTGACACAGTCGTAGATCTTTTTTCGGACGGGAGTGACCTCATCGTCGGTGATGCGCCAGATGTCTTCGGTAAAGAACTGTTGCCAGCGGAGGATATTCTTCTTGTTCATAAGGATACGGGTTCATCGGATGAAAAAGAAAGCAGTCGGCCTATAAGCCGGGTTCTGTATCCCTGCGCAAGGCGGGGTGTCTGTCATTTATCTACGCCGCCTGTCACCAGACAGCTCCAGCGGTCTACCCTCCGACGTCGGACGAGCCATCCTCTTTATGCCGGTTTACATGACCTTACAACTCCTAAGATGCACAGCCCGCATATCGCTATGCGGCTGGTGGGCTCTTGCCCCACCTTCTCACCCTTACCTTTCACCGGGGAAAGGCGGTTGTTTTCTTCTGCATTACTCCACCCTCACGGACAGCTTTCTGTTAGGAAGTAGGATGCTCTGCGTTGCCCGGACTTTCCTCTTGTATGCAAGACATACCAGCGACAGACCGGTCGGCTGCTTTCTTTGTGTGCAAAGATAATGGATGTCGGGGGTTGCACAAAACAAAATGATTGGTTTTTTACTTCTATGAGGGTGTAAGGCTGTCAAAACGCCTTCCAGGGACTAATAAGGAATGTAAATTTGGCAGATTTGCCCGTTAACTGCGGTTAATGAGGAGAAAGTCATTGTTAAAAGACGGAAAAAACATCTGACAAGGCGTACAACTGTATGATTTTTGTTCTACTTTAGCAGTCGAAAGGTTAAAACAAATATAGAATTAACAATTAAAGAAATAAATAGGTATGAAAAAAGTAACTAAGTTTGCGGTAGGTGCGATGGCCTTGGTAGCAGTCAGCGCCGGAGTGAGTGGCATTACGGCCTATTCCTTATTAAAAGGAGAAAACCGGCGTGCGGAATACACGTTCGAAGATTCTTTCCGTACGGTGCAGGGGGCACGTATGGCAGCTATGGACGCTGCGGCGCTCCAGCCCGTGGATTTGACGCAGGCTGCCGAGGTGACGCTCAACTCGGTGGTACACATCACTTCCATCCAGCGCAGCAAGACGAAGACCGTACCGGCTCCTGCCGATATCTTCGATTTCTTCTTCGGTGACGGGCGTGGCCGCCAGCAGCAGGTGCAGACACCCGAGCAGAAAGGGTTCGGGTCGGGAGTCATTATCTCGAAAGACGGTTATATCGTGACCAATAACCACGTGATTGACGGAGCCGACGAAATCAGTGTGAAGCTGCACGACGGTCGCGAACTGAAAGGGCGCATTATCGGAACCGACCCCACGACTGACCTGGCCTTGGTCAAGATAGAAGGAGATGATTTTCCGGCCATTGTCGTTGGTAACTCAGACAACCTGAAAGTGGGAGAGTGGGTACTGGCCGTGGGGAACCCGTTCAATCTCGGTTCTACCGTGACGGCGGGTGTGGTCAGCGCCAAGTCACGTGGCTTGGGTGCCAACCAGGTGGAATCGTTCATACAGACAGACGCGGCCATCAACCAGGGGAACAGTGGAGGTGCGCTGGTCAACGCCAAAGGCGAACTGGTGGGTATCAACGCCATGCTTTATTCGCCCACAGGTGCTTATTCGGGTTACGGATTTGCCATTCCGGTCAGCATCATGACCAAGGTGGTAACCGACCTCAAGCAGTATGGCACCGTGCAGCGGGCTTTGCTGGGCATTGCCGGACGCGATGTGGGCAATGAGCTGTATCCTGATGAGATTAAGGAGGAACAGAAGAAACTGGGCATCAATGAAGGCGTACAGGTGGTCGAAGTGACCGAAGGTGGTTCGGCCGACGGTATCCTGCAGAACAATGATGTCATTATCGAAATCAACGGCAAGAAAGTGAAGACGATGGCCGAGTTGCAGGGAACGCTTGTGAAATACCGTCCGGGAGACAAGATTACGGTGAAGGTATGGCGTGACCAGAAGACCAAAGATTTCACGCTGACTTTGAAGAACGCGCAGGGCAACACCAAGGTGGTGAAGAGTGCGGATATGCAGATATTGGGAGCGGCTTTCCGCGAGCTGCCGCAAGAACTCAAGCGCCAGCTCAACTTGGGCTATGGAGTACAGGTGACCGGTGTCAACGAGGGCCGCATGAAGGACTCGGGCATCCAGAAAGGCTTCATCATCCTGAAGGCCAACAACAAGCAGCTCAAGACGGTGAAAGATCTGGAAGATGTCATGAAAGCTGCTTCGCAGAGCCCCGACCAGGTGCTCTTCATGACGGGTGTCTACCCGTCGGGCAAGCGGGCCAACTATGCGGTGGATTTGTCGCAGAACTGATGAAAGATCCGTCCCTCCTTGCCGCAGGGGGACGGTGATTCTAACTAACGGCACGAAGTCACGGAGCGGATACCAGGCTCCGTGACTTCGTGCCGTTTTGTCAACGTTGGCTTCTGGAGAAGCAGAAGTCCAACAATCTCAGGGCATCGGGCACCTGCTTCATGTCCAGTTTCTCCCGTTGGGCATACTGGCGCAGCTCCGCCGCCAGGCTGGGGAAGGCCTGACAGAGCTGTTTCAGGTTCTTCACTTTCTTGTTCTTTCCGTCCAGCTTCAGGTAGTAGGTGTTGTCGTTCTTGCGTTTCCATACGTCCTTGTCGTAAGTGCCTTGGGCGGTGTAGCCGTCGAATCCCGGTGCTTCGCCGGTGAAGTCGCCCAGCTTCAGGTTCTCCACTTTGGCCTGTGTGGGGAGTCCCAGTGCCCCTTTCGAGCCCAGGTGCACGTCTTTCAGCAGCCAGTCTACACAGACCGTGCTGCCGCTTTGCTCCAGGCGGAACACTTCATGGAAGCGTCGTCCTTGCGGGACGAATTTGCGGTCGCCCCAAGCTATCGTGTCGATGGCCGCCGCGTTGGTCAGTTCCATGAAGTTGTCTTGCTGCATGAAATACATTTTTCCGCCCGAAGCGTCGTAGTTCATCGACGAGACGGTGACGCTACGGTTTTTGAAATGGATTTTGGCAGGGGTGAATTTCTCGAACAGGAAGATGGGTCCTGTCTGTGCGCTGGCTGTCAGAAGGAGGGCAGCCAGAGCTAAAAAAATACTGAGTCGTTTCATGATAGGGATGTAAATAGGAAAAGGAGAAGAGCTTCGGGAAGCTCCTCTCCAATTCTCACGTTATGAAATGTTTTAGTTACATTTTGGGTCCTTCACCCCACTGCGGTGCGCCCTGGTCGAACCACAGACGTTCGGTGTTGAGGACGGTGCTGTTACCGTTGTAGGCACCACCCGACTGGTTGGAACCGGTGGTGAAGCCTTGAGCTTTGTAGGCCTCTATCAGGATGCTGTACATCTGGTCGGTCTTCGTCGGGTCTGTTACCGAGAAGCGGCGCGGAATGGCGGCGGTCTTCACATCGCTGAATTCCTGGAAGGCAATCAGGCTGGAGCCTACCTTCGGGCAACCTGAGCGGCGGGCAGTGGTGAACTGGTCATCGGGCAGCATGGTGAAGTGCAGCAGCTGCTGTACGTAGACCTTTTCCAGCTGTTCGGCAGGAGTACCGGTCAGCTTCACGGCTGCGGTTGCCATCATGGCATCCAGCTCGCCATCCTTCAAGTTGATGGTCACTTCATTGTCATCATAGTTGTAAGTAGATGAGTAGTACGGAATGTCGTTCAGACCGGCCACTTTATCGTAGGCCTGTACCGAAAGGCGTACACCGCGTTCATAGTAGTATTCGGCGCTTTGCGGCAGGTTGGCACCCAGCAGCTTGAACTCAGCCAAGTAGAGGTTGGTTTCGGCCGAAGTCATGTACATGCCATACCAAGGAACGTCTTTTGTATCCTGAATGGTCTTGCCCGGCAGGGTAGGTACGGTGAAGTCCACGCGGCCTCTTACCATTTCCTCGTTCAGCGTGGAGTAGTGGGCATAGCTCTTGGTGGCATCGTCTATCTTCAGGTTGTAGTCCGTACCCGGGTTGAAGTATTCCTTATAGGCGGCGTCATTGGCCTTGTCGTACACCACCGGCAGACCGGCATAGCGTACCCACGGCTCGCCCATGCCACCCCATTCTTTGAAGTTGCCCTGAGCATCCAGCACCACGTTGTTCTTCACGTAAGTGGGCAGCTGGTTGAACGTACCTGCATCAATGAAGCCCTGCACCACCTTCGAGTTGAAACCGTCTTTCGTATAGAAGAAACGAACGCGCGGGTCTTTGCTGGCCATCAGGTAGTCCACAACCTGCTGGGTGGCGGCCAACGGCTGGATGCCGTTACCGAAGTGGTAGACTTTGTCACCGTCACCGCTAGTCACTACAGTACCTTTGGCAAAAATCATGTCCTCGTCTACATTGTCCAAGTAGCCGCAAGCAGCCGACGCCACTTGCTGGGCGATTTCGAGAGCTTTGGTGCGGTTCTGCGAAATCAGTCGGGCAGCGATTTTCAATTTCAGAGAGTTGGCAAGTTTTGCCCATTTCGCCATGTTGCCTCCGTAGATGGCGTCTTCGCCAGAGCGGGCTACAGCCAGTTCCTGCGTGGGATCCTGGAAATTGGCGATGGCAGCATCCAAATCGCTCAACCACTGGTTGTAGAGGTCGGCTAAACGGTCGTATTTCGGAGTCAGCGGGCCGTCGAATTTGGCCATGGCAGCTTCAGTGTAGGGAATGTCTCCGTAGATGTCGCTGTCGAAGATACCCAGATAGATAGAGAGCACGTCGCAGACAGACACGTATGCCTTATAGGTAGCACCGGCTTCTCTGGTTTCTACCAGGTTCTTCAGTTCGTTGCGGTAACGCAGGGTCTTGATGTACTGGCTGCCCTGACCGCCGGTGGCGGTCATTTCAGTGTACTGGGCGGTGAAGCTGCCGGTAGGTGTCAGCATCTGTGACCACTGACCATACATTTTCGTGTTGTAGAACCACAACAGATAGTCGGAGGCTTCAAAATCAATCACGGCCTGAGCCATCAGGTAAGACGGTTCGGCTTTCACCACCGCCGTCTTGTTCTCGTTGGTTTCAGCGAAATCGTCGCGGCATCCTGTGAGTACCAACGCTCCCAGTGCGGACGCAGCCAAAAGTGATTTATAGAGTTTCATACAGTTCTTTTATTTTTAAGTAAACCAATAAGATTAGAAATTAGCATTGATAGTGAACGTGAAGTTGGTGGTCACCCCTTCGAACGAACGTACACGGAATTCGGCTGCAGATGTACCGCGGACTGCTTCCGGGTTTTCCTTGTTCGGCATGGTGTTCAGCAGGTAGCCCAAGTTGTGTCCTGCCAATGACAGGTTCAGGTTCTTGGCACCAATCTTGTGCGCCCAGTTGGTGGGACAGCTGTAGCTGATGGACAGCTCACGGAAAGCGATGTAGTTCAGTTTCTTGAACCATTCGTCGTTCACTACGGCTGCACCCCAGTTGTTCTGGCGATACGTCCAGGCCGATGAGTGGGTCGGTTCAATCACGCCCTTTTCGTACAGAGACTTGAAGGTCTCGCCGTTGGCCGATTCGGCACCGCTGCCTACCACATACTTCGTGCCGTCCGGCTGCGGGATTTCCGTGCCTTTCAAGAAGATACCTTCAGGTATCACACCGTCGTGGTAGGTCACGCCGTCCCACTTCGAAGTGAAGGTCGTACCGCCGTGGGCCTCGTCACGGTATTTCAGAGAGGCTTCGGTGTAGCCGTAAGCCGTACCGTAGTGAGAACCGTAAGAAGCTACATAGCCGCCGAAGCGCATATCGAACGAGGCACGCAGGGTCCAGTTCTTATAGCGCAGGGTGGTACCTACTGACCCGAGGAAGTCGGGTTGCATGGAACCTACCTCTTCTACCTTGCCGCTGCGCTGTACATACGACTGACGATCACCAGGACGATAGGCCAATACCTGAAGACCTGATCCGCCGGTGATGTTGCCGTCCTCGTCATAGGTGTAGTCACGTTTCGGAGCAGCGTCAGACATCAGCAAACCGTATTCACCACCTACTTTGGCTACTGAACCGATGCGGTAGTTTCCGTAGTCCGGATCACCCATCAGTTTGTAGTATTCGGCTGCTTGGTCGCTCAGTTCCACAATCTTCGAGTTGTTCTTGGTGTAGGTGAAGTTCAAGTCCCACGTCCAGTCTTTGGTTTCAATCGGGGTGGTGTTCAGGGCAATTTCAATACCGGAGTTCTGGATGTTACCGGCGTTGATCAGCTGGCTCGTCACACCCGATACCCAAGGCACGGATACCGTCATAATCTGGTTCTTGGTATTTTCCTTGTAGTAGGTAAAGTCCAAGCCGATGCGGTTTCTCAGGAAGCGCCAGTCGAGACCGATTTCCCAAGACGTCTTCTTTTCCGGTTTCAGATTGTTGGTGTAGATGGTGTTCGGTGCACTCAACGAGTAGATCTTATTGCCATTTAAGGTGCTGGTGTTCAGTCCGTAGGCAGAGTTGATGAGGTAAGCATCCGTATCGTTACCTACCTGTGCCCATGAACCACGGATTTTCATGAACGAAATCCATTCGGGCAGTTTCTCGCGGAGAGTTTCATGAATCAGCCATGAACCGTTGATAGAGGGGTAGAAGAACGAGTAGTTACCGTGCTTGTCGGCATAGACCAATGAGGACGACCAGTCGTTACGTCCCGTGATATCCACAAAAATCTGGTCTTTCCAGCTCACGCCAATCTGGCCGGCCAATGAGAGGATGGTCTTTTCACCGCGGATCTCACCGGTGGAGTTGACAGCGTTCTTGCTGTTGTTGATGAAGTACTGGTTCGGGATAATCAGACCGCCGTCAGTCGCTGTACTCATGTACTGCTGGAAGTTGTGGTAGTATTCGCCACGGAGGAAACCGTTGATGGTCCAGTCGCCGAAGGACTTGTTCACCATGAAGTTGGTGTTCAAGTTGGTCTGCTCCTTGTTGCTCAAAGACATGGAGTAGCTACCGCCTTCGTTGGCATAGCCGCTACCCGGATTCTTCGATTCCCGACGGGTATAATAGTAGTTGTAGTTGCCTTCGGTAATCCACTTCAGCCAGTCGGTCAGCTCGTAGGTCAGTTTCATGGTCGGACGTACCACCGTTTCCTTCTGGCGGGTGTCATTTTCCCACAAGTTCCACCAAACACCGCGTCCGGGGACTGAACCGTATTTGTCACCGTAAGTGTTGCTGGCCAAACCGCCGTGTTCGCCTTTATACTTGTCGCGGAAGTATTTCGAGTCGTAAGTACGATCCCAAGTACCATCGATGAAGCGTTCACCGATATTGGTCTGCGTGTTGCGCGGAGTGGAGTTGGCGAATGACAGCGATGCCTCTAAGGTTACATTCTTCGCGAGCTGGTGCGATGCCTTGGTCAGGATGGAGACACGTTCGAAGCTGTTGTTGGGCAGCGTACCGGTAGCGTACTTGTATGACATGGAGGCGTAGAAATTGGTAGTTTCATTGCCGCCGGTGATGGCTACGTTGGTGTTCGTGTTGAAACCGCACTGGTAAGCGTCCTTGAAGTTGTTCTCGTAAGCCTTTGACGGGATGATGGATCCGTCATACCATTCCAATTGTTTATAGTCGGCAAAGCGAGCACCCCAAGCCATACCTGTCCAATCGTAGTCGCGGTTCAGGCTGAGCAGTGACGGATTGCCGTTTGCGTCGAACACGTATGCCTTGTAGTTGTCGTTGATGTTGGCACCGCCAATCTTTCCTACATAACCGGCGAGCGGACCGTCCATGTATTCGTTCTGGAATTTCGGAGTGCTGGTCACTACATCGATACCCAATGTTTGTGTGAACGAGATACCGAGTCCTTTCTTACCCTTGCCACTCTTGGTAGTGATGACGACGGCACCATTCAGACCGCGTGAACCGTACAAGGCAGTGGCGGCTGCACCTTTCAGCACAGATACCGTTTCGAAATCATCGGGGTTCAAGTTCTTCAGTTCGTTACCCCAGTCGTTAGAGTTCGAATCCCAGTCGGCAGAACCTTCGTTGATGGCATTGTCCAATATGACGCCGTCCACCACATAGATAGGCTGGTTGTTCTTTCCCAAGGTAGAAGCACCACGGATCAAGATTTTGTTGCTACCAAACAGACCACCGTCTGACTGGCCGATTTCCACACCAGCCACCTTACCTTGCAGGGCAGATACAGGGTTCACTACATTGGTATTCAGGTCCTCGCCTTTCATTTCTGTTACGGCATATCCCAACGCTTTGGTGGAACGCTTCATACCGAGTGCCGTTACCACCACTTCCTCCAGCTGCTGGGAGTCGTCCTTCAGGGTGACGCTCAACGGCTGGCCGTTGTAAGCCACCTCAGCGGTCACATAGCCCACGAACGAAATCTGGATGATGTCGCCCTTCTTCACGTTGGAAAGGGAGAAGTCACCGTCAAGACCGGTGATGGTACCGTTGGTGGTGCCCTTTACGACTACTGACGCACCGATGATGGTCTCAC
>CAMAFR010000069.1 GCA_945833835.1 uncultured Bacteroides sp. | reverse complement strand
GACTGTAAATCTGCTGGCTTACGCCTTCGGTGGTTCGAATCCATCTTTGCCCACATGATTGCGGAAGTAGCTCAGTCGATAGAGCATTAGCCTTCCAAGCTGAGGGTCGCGGGTTTGAGCCCCGTCTTCCGCTCAACTTATCTTTATTGCAAATGGGCAAATACCAGAGTGGCCAAATGGGGCAGACTGTAAATCTGCTGGCTTACGCCTTCGGTGGTTCGAATCCATCTTTGCCCACATGATTGCGGAAGTAGCTCAGTCGATAGAGCATTAGCCTTCCAAGCTGAGGGTCGCGGGTTTGAGCCCCGTCTTCCGCTCTTTTGAAAACCAGATAGTTGTCGTAAGATGGCTATCTGGTTTTTTTGTTTTTTAGAATAGGGGTTTCTCATGGAGCATGGTTTCGGGCAGTCCTGAGGGTACGATTATAAAAAAAAGGAGAAGAACTCTCCTTTGTGCCTGTGATTCGGCTGCGACTCGAACGCAGAACCGTCGCCTTAGAAGGGCGATGCTCTATCCAGTTGAGCTACCGAACCATCCTTGTGTGAATTGTAAAGTCTGTGATTCCGTTGCGATTCGAACGCAAGACCCACGCCTTAGAAGGGCGTTGCTCTATCCAGCTGAGCTACGGAACCATCCTTATTTTCGCTGCAAAGGTACTACTTTTTTTAGATTTCGCAAATATATTCTTTATAAAAAATGTAGCCCTGTTCTTAAAACTATTAGGAGTACCGTTTGGGGTAACGCAAGGCGATGCATATAGAGGCCACCACAGCCAGTGCCATGGGGTAGTAGAGGTAACGGATGATGCTGATGGGCGACAGTTGGGTCAGCTCTGCGGCAATCAGCATTTGTGCTCCGTAGGGGATGATGCCTTGCACGATGCACGAAAAGGTGTCGAGGATGCTGGCGCTTTTGCGTCGGTCAATGTGGAATTTTTCGGCGATCCGGCTGGCTAAGGGGCCGACGGTGATGATGGCGATGGTGTTGTTGGCGGTGCAGATGTTGGCCAGCCCCACTAAGGCGGCAATGCTGAACTCGGCCCCGCGCTTGTTCCGCACTTTTCGTGTAAGGGCATGGAGGATGTAGTCCACACCGCCGTTGAAGCGGATGAGCTCCAGCATACCGCTGGCCATGAGGGTGACGATAATCAGTTCGCCCATGCCTTCGATGCCGCTGCCCATGGCCCCGAACCACCCGAAAAGGTCAAGGCTGTGGTCCACCAAGCCGATGAGGCCGGTCGACACAATGCCGATGAGCAGCACCAGTGTGACATTGACTCCGGCAAAGGCACTTCCCAACACCAGCAGATAAGGCAGGACTTTTATCCAATCGATAGGGGCGACCTCGTCGGTCGTGTGCAAGTGCCAGCCGCAATAGATATAATAGGCGAGGACACATAGGGCGGCAGGAAGTACGATGAGGAAATTGACGCGGAACTTGTCGCGCATGGCGCATCCCTGGGTGCGGGTGGCGGCAATGGTGGTGTCAGAAATAAAGGAAAGGTTGTCGCCGAAGAAGGCGCCTCCCACCACGAGGGCCGTCATGAAGCTGACGTCCGTAGCCGTTTTTCCGGCAATGCCGGCAGCGATGGGGGCAAGGGCCACAATGGTTCCGACAGATGTGCCGATGGAGAGTGAGATGAAGCAGGCGGCCAGAAAGATGCCTCCCAGCAACAGGCTGCCCGGCAACAGCGACAGGGTCAGGTTGACAGTGGCGTCAATGGCTCCGATGGCTTTGGCGGACTGTGCGAAGGCGCCTGCCAGGATAAAAATCCAGATCATGAGCATGATGTTCTTGTTGGCGGCTCCGGCCGAGAATTGCAGGATGCGGTCGTTCAGTCCCAACCCTTTGGTGGTACATACGGCATAGGCCGACGCGACCAGAAAGGCCACGGTGATAGGCACCTTGTAGAAGTCGTTGACGATGATGGAGGTGACCAGGTACAGACACAGGAAGACGACCAGCGGAGCCAATGCCCATGCGTTGGGACGGGTGGTCGTGCGAACAGTTGGGTGGGTATTCATAATCTCGTTTTTAGTGTATAGCTTGGTTAGCGGTTAAAATGCAACGATACATCCGATTGAGGGAAGGTGGGGGCACCTTACAAGGTCACACCGGTCTTGAAGATGGCAATTTCGCGGTATCCCTTCTTTTCATTGTTGACGCGTTCGCCACTGGCCACCTTGACCACATAGTCAATGAAACGACGGCAGGTGACATCCATGGGTTCGCCTTCGGCGATGACACCGGCATTGAAGTCAATCCAGCCTGGTTTGTGGGCAGCCAGCCGGGAATTGGTGGATACCTTCATGGTGGGTACGTAGGTGCCGAACGGGGTTCCTCTGCCGGTGGTGAACAACACCATGTGGCAACCGCAGGAGGCCAGGGCAGTAGCGGCCACAAGGTCATTGCCCGGTGCCGAGAGCAGGTTCAGCCCTTTGGTCTGCAGCCGTTCGCCATACAGCATGACACCCGACACCTGGCTTTTACCGCATTTCTGCGTACAGCCCAACGCCTTTTCTTCGAGTGTGGAGATGCCGCCTGCCTTGTTGCCTGGCGACGGGTTTTCGCCGACCGGCTCGCCATGCGACAGGAAGTAGGCCTTGAAGTCATTGATGAGGTGCACCGTCTGGTCGAACAGTTCCGGGGTCTTGCATCGGTTCATCAGGATGGTTTCTGCACCGAACATCTCGGGCACTTCGGTCAGGACAGAGGTACCCCCCTGTGCAATCAGAAAATCAGAGAACATCCCCAGCAGCGGATTGGCGGTAATGCCTGAGAATCCGTCGGACCCTCCACACTTCAGGCCGATGCGCAGCTCGGACAAGGGGATGTCTGTGCGGACGTCGGCCTTGCATTGGGCATAGAGGTCGCGCAGGATGGCCATTCCTTCCTCGAACTCGTCGTCCACCTTCTGGGCCACCATGAATCGGATGCGGTCGGTGTCATACGTCCCGATGAACTCCTGGAAAATGTCCGGTTGGTTGTTCTCGCATCCCAACCCTACCACCAGCACGGCGCCGGCATTGGGGTGCAGCACCATGTCGCGCAGTATTTTCTTCGTGTTCTCATGGTCATCGCCCAGCTGTGAGCAGCCGTAGTTGTGGGGGAAGGCCATGATGGCATCCACCCCCTCGCAGCCGGTCTCTTGCCGCAACGCTTCGGCCAGTTGGTTGACGATGCCGTTCACACAACCCACGGTAGGGATGATCCAGATTTCGTTGCGCACACCCACATCGCCGTTCTTGCGGCGGTAACCTTTGAAGGTGATGTTTTCCTGCGGGATGTCGAGCGCCACCTCGATGGGGTTGTAGGTGTAGTCCAGCAGGCCGGCCAGGTTGGTCTTGATTTCCTTCTCGCAAATCCACACACCTTGTGGCACCGCTTGCACGGTGTGTCCGATGGGATAACCATATTTGATGATGTTTTCGCCAGCGGCGAAATCCTTCAGAGTCACCTTGTGGCCGGCAGGAATGTCAGTCTTCAAGGTGATGGACAGACCATCTACGTCAATGGTCTCGCCGGCCTTCAGCGGAGAGATGGCTACCGCCACATTGTCGGCCGGATTGATTCTAAGATACGTTTTTTCCATGTTTAAACAATTAGTTGGAGATACTCTTTCTTATGGATATTAAGATAAAATTCGATGTTTTCGATGCTGAGCAGGGCGATGGGCATATAGTTGCAGGGTTGTATGTCCTTTTTCAGGATAAGGTGGTTGCACAGGCTTTCCACGCAACTGTAGCCTTGCTGGGTGGGCTGTTGGGCAATGATAAAGTCAATGGCCCGTTCGCGCAGGCAGCGGATGTTCCGCTTCAGCAGGTCGTATCCCATCAGGTGGAAGTCGGTCCGCTGGTGTTGCAGCATGTATTCCCCAACGATGTAGGCCTTGGAGTTGAACGTGATGCCGAAGTGGACATCGGGATGCTCCTGGAAAAAACGGTCGATGGCCGCTTCGCTCTGGGTGGGTTCCTTGGCATTGAAGTTCAGCTCCCTTAAGATAAAGTCGGGATGGTGTTCCTGCATATAGGCGTAGAAACCTTGCTCGCGTTTCATCTGCTGGTTGGATCCGAGCTTCCCCTCGTAGATTTGGCGGAACACCACCAGTTCTTTGGCGGTACCCATCATCAGGCTCATCATGCGGGCGGCGAAATAACCGCTCTGGTGGGCATGCTGTCCGTAGAAGGCCAGCGGTTCCAGTTCCGGGATGTTCGAGTCGATGAACACATAGGGCACCCCTTGGGCTTTCAGCCGGCTGACAATCTGTTCGGTCTCACTGCGGAGGACTGGGGTCAGGATGACACCGTCCGGATGATCCGCCAACAGCTGTTCGCTGGCTGTCAGGAACGCTCCCTGCTCATATTGGTCATAGTATCGGATGGAAAGCGAGATGTTGAAGTCGGAATATTCTTTGACGCATTGGGTGCAGCCAGCTTCCACGTCATCCCAATATTCATCCGGAAGGTGCGAGGGGATGAGGCAGACAAACAGGTATTTCTTGTTGGAGGCCAAAGCACTGGCATACATATTGGGCTGGTAGTCGAGCTGTTGGAGCATGGCTTCCACTTTTTTCCGGCTGCTCTCCGAGACACCAGAGCGTCCGTGCAACACCCGATCGACTGTCCCGACAGAAACGCCTGCTTGTAGGGCTATGTCCTTGATGCGTATTCTTGTATTGTTCTTGTTCATAACTATACCTTATTATATAATGACCATTTTACTGATGAGATTTTTTTTCGATACAAATATATCACTTTTTTTGGTATATAAAAAAATAAACCGTACCTTTGTGCACGTACACGAAGCATATATTTGCACATTTCGTGTCGGGATAGTGACGAAAAAAACCTGGAAGCATCTATTTTTTGGTTATTAAATTATAAAGTGATTCATAATGGGAAAAATTGTAACATTAGGAGAGATTATGTTGCGACTGTCTACTCCGGGAAACACCCGCTTTGTCCAGTCGGATAGTTTTGATGTAGTATATGGCGGTGGCGAAGCGAATGTGGCTGTCAGCTGTGCCAACTACGGACATGACGCTTATTTTGTGACGAAGCTGCCGAAGCATGAAATCGGCCAGTCGGCAGTCAACGCCTTGCGCAAGTATGGTGTCAAGACCGACTTCATTGCCCGTGGCGGTGACAGAGTGGGTATCTATTATCTGGAGACAGGAGCCTCCATGCGTCCCAGTAAAGTGATTTATGACCGCGCACATTCAGCTGTTGCTGAAGCCGACCCTGCAGATTTTGATTTTGATGCCATCATGGAAGGGGCCGACTGGTTCCACTGGTCGGGCATTACTCCGGCCATTTCGGACAAGGCTGCCGAACTGACCCGTCTGGCCTGCGAAGCCGCCAAGCGTCATGGTGTCACTGTGTCGGTGGACTTGAACTTCCGCAAGAAATTGTGGACCAAGGAAAAGGCCCAGTCTATCATGCGTCCGCTCATGCAGTATGTGGATGTTTGTATCGGTAATGAGGAAGATGCCGAACTGTGTCTGGGCTTCAAGCCGGATGCTGATGTGGAAGGCGGTAAGACCGATGCCGAGGGCTATAAGGGCATCTTTACAGCCATGGCCAAGGAGTTCGGCTTCAAATACGTCATCTCCACGCTGCGCGAATCGTTCTCGGCTACACACAACGGATGGAAGGCCATGATTTACAACGGCGAGGAATTCTATACTTCCAAGCGGTATGACATCAACCCGATCATTGACCGTGTAGGTGGCGGCGATTCGTTCTCGGGTGGCATTATCCACGGTCTGCTGACCAAGCCCAATCAGGGAGCGGCACTGGAATTTGCCGTAGCGGCTTCGGCTTTGAAGCACACCATCAATGGTGACTTCAACCTTGTTTCAGTAGAGGAGGTGGAAGCTTTGGCCGGCGGTGATGCCAGCGGACGTGTGCAGCGATAAATGCGTGTTAATGATTAAAAGGAGAAAAAATGGCAAAATTTGATAAGATAGCTGTGTTGAACAAGATGGGTTCGACCGGTATGGTTCCTGTGTTCTACCATAAAGACGCAGAAGTGGCAAAGAAAGTGGTGAAGGCTTGTTACGAAGGTGGAGTCCGCGCCTTCGAATTTACCAACCGTGGCGATTTTGCACATGAGGTGTTTGCTGAAGTGGTGAAGTTTGCCGCCAAGGAATGTCCGGAGATGGCCATGGGCGTAGGCTCTATCGTCGACCCTGCCACAGCCGCCCTCTACCTGCAGTTGGGTGCCAACTTCATTGTGGGCCCGTTGTTCAATCCCGAAATCGCCAAAATCTGCAACCGCCGGTTGGTGGCTTACACACCGGGCTGCGGCAGTGTGTCAGAAGTAGGTTTCGCACAAGAGCTGGGTTGCGACCTCTGCAAGATATTCCCGGGTGACGTGTTGGGCCCGAAGTTGGTGAAAGGGCTGTTGGCCCCGATGCCGTGGTCAAAACTGATGGTCACCGGTGGCGTGGAGCCGACACAAGAGAACCTCACGGCGTGGATCAATGCCGGTGTGTTCTGTGTGGGGATGGGTTCGAAGCTGTTCCCGAAAGACAAGGTGGCGGCCGAAGACTGGGCCTACGTGACCGAGAAATGCAAGGAAGCATTGGGCTATATCGCTGAAGCCCGTAAATGATCTTGAAATACCGGAGGTTAGATGGTATAAATTTCATTTTGTTTAAAGGTGTATAAAGTGGGGAACGTCGTAGGGCTGTGGAGACAGCTTTACGGCGTTCTTTTTTGATGCCATACGTGTCCGCCCGCCAATTTATTTCCAAAACGTTTTTTGGTTCTCTATTTTTCTTATAAATTTGCACCCTAAATTTGGAAAGGCCTTGGTCTGTCCGTAGGGGGTACGCCCGCCAGCATGAAAATATAGATATAACGAAGATACATTATGAGTAAGAAATTTAAAGAATACTCGCAACTCAACCTTTCGGAAGTCAATAAAGAAGTGTTGAAGCAGTGGGATGACAACGATGTGTTCTCCCGCAGTATGACGGAACGGGAGGGACACCCTTCCTTTGTTTTTTATGAAGGTCCGCCTTCGGCCAACGGTATGCCGGGCATCCATCATGTCATGGCCCGCACCATCAAGGATACGTTCTGCCGATACAAGACCATGAAGGGGTTCCAGGTGAAACGCAAGGCCGGATGGGACACGCACGGGCTGCCCGTAGAGCTGGGAGTCGAAAAGACACTGGGCATCACCAAGGAAGCGATTGGCAAGACCATCTCGGTGGCCGACTACAACCGCCATTGCCGGACGGACGTGATGAAGTTTACGAAAGAGTGGACCGACCTTACTCATAAAATGGGCTATTGGGTGGACTTGGAGCATCCGTATATCACGTATGACAACCGCTACATCGAGACATTGTGGTGGCTGTTGCGGCAGCTCTACCAGAAAGGCCTGCTCTATAAGGGATACACCATCCAGCCGTATTCGCCTGCCGCAGGTACGGGGCTGAGCTCGCACGAACTGAACCAGCCGGGTTGTTACCGGGACGTGAAAGACCTGACGGTGGTCGGACAATTCAAGATGAAAGACCCCAAGCCCGAAATGGCAGCGTGGGGTACGCCTTACTTTATAGCCTGGACCACCACACCGTGGACCCTGCCTTCGAATACTGCCCTCTGTGTGGGACCGAAGATTGACTACGTGGCCGTACAGACGTATAATGCGTACAACGGAGACAAAATGACCGTGGTCTTGGCCAAGGCACTGTTGTACAGCCACTTTAACAAGAAGGCCGAAGGCCTGCCTTTAGAGGCATACCAACCGGGCGACAAGCTCGTGCCTTTCAAGGTGGTGGGTGAGTACAAGGGCGCTGACCTGGTAGGCATGAAATACGAACAGCTGATGCCGTGGGTGAAGCCTGTCACTATGGATGAAGACGGACGCTGGCACGACGCTTCGGCGGAGGCGTTCCGGGTGATTCCGGGTGATTATGTCACAACGGACGACGGTACGGGTATCGTGCACATTGCGCCTACCTTTGGTGCAGACGATGCGAACGTGGCGCGTGCCGCCGGTATCCCGTCGTTGTTCATGATCAACAAGAAAGGCGAAACCCGTCCGATGGTGGACCTGTCCGGTAAGTTCTATCGGTTGGAAGAACTGGACGAGCAGTTTGTGGCCGCCTGTGTGGACTGCGGGCAATACCGCGAATACGAGGGACGGTGGGTGAAGAACGCCTACGACCCGCAGTTTACGGTGGATGGAAAATACGATGAGCAGGCGGCTCAGGCAGCCGAAAGTCTTGATGTGTTCATCTGCATGAAGATGAAGCAGGCGCACCAGGCTTTCAAGACAGAAAAGCACGTCCACAATTACCCACACTGCTGGCGTACGGACAAGCCGGTCCTTTACTATCCGCTGGATAGCTGGTTTATCCGTTCTACCGCCTGCAAGCAGCGCATGATGGAGCTGAACAAGACCATCAACTGGAAGCCCGAATCGACCGGGACAGGCCGTTTCGGCAAATGGCTGGAGAACTTGAACGACTGGAACCTGAGCCGTTCGCGTTATTGGGGGACACCGCTGCCTATCTGGCGCAGCGAGGATGGTGAGGAAATCTGTATAGGCTCGGTAGAGGAACTGTATGCCGAAATCGAGAAGGCAGTGGCTGCCGGATATATGGCAGCCAATCCTTACAAGCAGGCGGGATTTGTGCCGGGGGTCTACAACCAGGAAAATTATGACAAGATAGACCTGCACCGTCCGTATGTAGACGACATTGTGCTGGTTTCGGCATCCGGAAAGCCCATGAAGCGGGAGGCAGACCTGATAGACGTATGGTTTGACTCCGGTTCCATGCCGTATGCCCAGCTGCACTATCCGTTCGAGAACAAGGAGTTGATTGACAGCGGTGCCTACTATCCCGCCGATTTCATTGCCGAAGGGGTTGACCAGACGCGCGGATGGTTCTTCACCTTGCATGCCATCGCTACGATGGTCTTCGACAGCGTCGCTTACAAGAATGTCATCTCCAACGGCCTGGTGCTCGACAAGAACGGCAACAAGATGTCGAAGCGTCTGGGCAATGCCGTTGACCCGTTCGGTGCCATCGAGAAATTCGGTTCCGACCCGCTGCGCTGGTACATGATTACCAATTCGGCTCCGTGGGACAACCTGAAGTTTGATGCCGACGGAGTGGACGAAGTGCGCCGCAAATTCTTCGGGACACTCTATAACACCTATTCCTTCTTTGCCCTCTATGCCAACGTGGACGGTTTCTGTTACGCCGAGGCGGATGTGCCGATGCAGGAACGTCCGGAAATTGACCGGTGGATTCTGTCATTGCTCCATTCGCTCATCAAGAACGTGGATGCCAGCTATAACGATTACGAACCGACCAAGGCCGGACGATTAGTGACGGAGTTTGTCAATGACCACTTGAGCAACTGGTATGTCCGTCTGAACCGGAAACGTTTCTGGGGCAGTGCGATGTCTGCCGATAAGCTGTCGGCCTACCAGACACTTTATACCTGTCTGGAGACCGTCTCCAAGCTGATGGCTCCGATTGCTCCGTTCTTTGCCGACCGTCTTTATATGGACCTGGTGACTGTCACCGGACGCGAGCAAGCCGCATCCGTTCATCTGGCGGATTTCCCGGTGGCCGATGAGTCACTGATCAATACCGAACTGGAGGATCGTATGCGGATGGCTCAGGATGTGACATCAATGGTGCTCGCCCTTCGCCGCAAAGTCAATATCAAGGTGCGCCAGCCGCTTCAGTGTGTCATGGTGCCGGTACTGGACGAAGCGCAGAAACGCCATATCGAGGCCGTCAAGGAATTGGTGATGAGCGAAGTCAACGTGAAGGAGCTGAAGTTTGTGGAAGGAGCTTCGGGAGTGCTCGTCAAACGCGTGAAGTGCGACTTCAAGAAGTTGGGCCCGAAGTTCGGCAAACAGATGAAGGCAGTGGCAGCGGCGGTGTCGGCGATGAGCCAGGAAGACATTGCGGCGTTTGAGCAGGCCGGACAGTTCACGTTCCGTCTGGAGAGCGGTGATGCGACCGTGGAGGTGGCGGATGTGGAAATCTTCAGTGAAGATGTCCCCGGCTGGTTGGTGGCTAATGAAGGCCGCCTGACGGTGGCTCTCGAAGTGCAGATTACGGACGCTTTGCGTAAGGAAGGCGTGGCCCGCGAACTGGTCAACCGCATCCAGAACCTCCGGAAAAGCAGCGGGTTTGAAATTACCGACAAGATTCATGTCGTTCTGACCAAAAATCAGATGACGGACGAGGCGGTTATTGAATATAATCCGTATATTTGCGGGCAAGTCCTGGCAGACAGTATTGAGCTGGTCGATGCGTTGGCCGACGGCACAACGTTGGATTTTGACGATTTTACCCTGCTTGCCAAGGTGACAAGACTGTGAGAATTGAACCTCATTCATCCGGACCGGCGTTGCCGCGCTTCCGGATGAAATCCTTTT
>CAMAFR010000068.1 GCA_945833835.1 uncultured Bacteroides sp. | reverse complement strand
TTTTCGGCATTTCATTCAGCTTAAGTGGTGTAACAGCATACTCCGATTTTTCCAATAACACCGATTATGCAACAGAATGACAACAATATACTCATCTATCAAGATGACAACGGTATCACCAAGGTGAACGTACGGTTTTCTGATGAAGACGTATGGCTTACGCAGGCACAGCTTGCGGAGATATATGATACTACGCAAGAGAATATATCAATGCACATTAAAAACATATACAAAGACGCTGAATTACAGGAAGATCGAACTTATAAGGATTTCTTATTAGTTCGCCAAGAGGGTAAACGTAATGTGCAACGCAACATTGCCCATTATAATCTCGACGTAATCATTTATGCCACATCCATCGACTATGACCCTCGTTGCGACATGACCCGCGAGTTCTTTGCTACGGTTCAGAACAAACTGCATTATGCCGTGCATGAACACACTGCCGCGGAAGTTGTTGGAAGGAAAAGGCCATATTTCTCATAAACAGGCCATGGAAAAGGCTGAAAAGGAGTTCCAAATCTATCGTCAGAGAGAAATGTCACAGCTTGAAAGTGACTTTGACAGAATGATGAAACAGTTGCCTAAAAAATGAGAACCCATGTAAAACAGACTCATGACATGAAGAAGTTTGATGACCACTATTGTCCGGCCGCCCCCGTGCTGGAATAACGCTATGTCCGTCAGCCGGCCGACGGTCAGGACAAACGGATTGGCCCCCGTGAGGAAAATCCTGCGGGCACTTGCAGCAACTGCGACGTTGCTTCGTAGGGCGGCCTCCATACGGGACCGTCAAAATGCATCATCGGTTCTTTCATCTTTTTTTTGCTGCAAAATTAGGCAGATGCGCCGCCGGCACCTCCCCCAAGGGCGTTTTTGACACTTACCGAAAGGTAAGCCAGACTCCCCGGACGGGCTATCGTTCTTCGCGGAAGAACAACTGATAATAGTACATTTGCCGTTCTTCGTCATAGCCCCGCACAATGTATTGCTCGCCTCCGTGGATGTGGATGTCAAAATGCTTGTCGAGCCGGAGGGTCGTCATGGTGCCGGTCGCCCGCCGCTTGAGGGCGGCGGACGTTGTCGGGAAGGAATCGTCGATGTCCACCGAACGTTTTTGCTGATAGTCTGCCTTGTAGCGTTTGAAGTCGTCGACCAAGGCGGGACGCTCGAAGACCTGCTCGGCAAAGCTGTCGATGTGGACGGTACCGGCCTTCAGGGCTTCGAGGCTTCGGTTCATGTAGGTGGCCTTCGCCAGCTTGCCGTCGGCTGCCGGCAGTTGGGCCACGAAGCTCTTGCAGAGCGACAGCATCTGCCGGGTCTGGCTGTAACTGTCCTTCCGGGGACACACGTGCAGGAAACTCTCCGTCCAGAATTTGGCGTCGGCTCCCTTGGAGGTGGTGTCGACAATGGCCACTAAGTAGCCCTGTTCCCGCTCTGCATTGAAAATCAGACAGCCTTTGTCCAGCTTGTTGGTGTTGATACCGCTCTCTGGAGCAATGTCCAGGCCATGCGCCGTCTGCAACACCTTCAAGAAGGTATCCTTGTTTTCCGATTTGAAGACTCCTACGGCATCCGTCTTCCTGCCCTCCACGAGGCAGTCCTTGAAATAGGCCACATACAGCTCGCCGGGCTTTATCTTCGGGTGGACGCTCTCGTTGTACAGATGCCTGGCGATGCGCACCGACTGCTCCTGGAAGGCAGACGGATCATCGAAAATGCAGGTGGCACAGCTGTACAGCTCGTTCAGCCCGATGGCCGCCTCATGACAGAAATGATACAGTTCGCTGGTCACAAACGGGGTGAAAAAGTACTTCGTCAAGAGCGTGGCCAACGGGGCATCCGGCTGTATGGACCTGTCTGACAGGATACAGCCCTCCTCCATCGCCTTGTTGCCAATGCGATGCATGATCAATGCCTGGATGGAATGATTGTCCGCGTAAATCATCGCTCAACGTTGCTTCCACACTTTGTGCGACCCTTTGCCATCTGTCTGCAACGGGCTGTCAGGCCCTTCACACAGGCGTTTCAGCTCCAGCGAGGCGGCGGTACGGCTCAGGTTGTTCAGACTGGCATATTCCGACAGACGGATGAAGCCGTTCTGCGCTATCCGCTCCAAGGCACGGCCGAGGCGTTCCTCGGGGGTGTACATCTTCTTGCGGATGACTTTCACGCCGCTCATCGTCCGCTCCAGTTCCGTCTTGTCCTGCAACTCCTTCAACAAAAGCGGGTCTGCCTTGAAATTCACGTTCTTGACAGTCACCTCCCGATAGGACATCTTGTCCCCCTCCTGCTGGATGACCTTGGGCTTCTGGTCGGCAAAGTCGAGGGAGAGGGAGAACACGCCCAGGTGGTCTATCTTCACGGTATAGCCCTCTGACAGCATCCGGCGCAAGGTGTCCGCCACATTGGTCAGCACCGCCTGGACGACACTGGCCGGCAGGGAGCGGTCGTAACTGACGACTTGCCTGACGAACTTGTCGTTCTCTAACAGATGATAGACATCCAGTTTGGGATATACCCGTCTTTCTCCTTTCCGGCCCATGTCGGCCATCTCTTGTAAAGTGTACTTCGGCATACGTTGAGTAGGTCTTATAAAGTTCTTGAAATGCTATGCTATCTTTGTCCCACGGCTATGAATCTCCGTTCAAAGCTTATGAACGGCCGTTCACAGCCTCTGAATGTCCGTTCAAAGGCTTTGGACGAAGGTTTTCATAGGGCATAATTACAAATTTCCCGGCATATATGCAACTGTTTTGACTGATATTTTTAGGGCAGAAGCACCTCCTTTTCAATAAGAGGCGCTGGCTGCCAAGCCTTCGGCACGCAGCAAGGCCACGATGCGGTCCAGCTCGCTGGGGGTGGCTTTCTGCAAAGACTGGTCGGGTGTCTCGCGGTCAATGGTATAAATCATGACCTGACGGGGAGCGATGGCTTTCACGGCCGCTATCCACGGCAGCACATAGCGGTCGGAGGTGTTGTCCACATTGACGCCTTCGTCGGTCGTCCCTTTCAGGAACATGGTCTGTATGATGAGGCGGCCCTCAAAGGCCTTCATGCGCTCAATGACACGGTCCACCTCATAGGCTCCCGTCGGGCGGTCCACCAGGCGGATATAGCCGGTGTCCACCGTGTCGAGCTTGAGGATGTTGTTGTCTATCCGCTGGAGGGCGGCGAACACATCGGGCTTGTGCAGGAACGTGGCATTGCTCAGGACACTCACCTTGACGTGCGGGAAATAGCGGTCACGCAAGGCCAGCGTGTCATCAATGATGCCGGCAAACTGCGGATGGGCGGTAGGCTCGCCGTTGCCGGCAAAGGTGAACACATCGGGAATGGGGCCGTTGGCCTGCATGTCCTGCAACCGGGCTTCGAGGGCCTGACGCACCTCCTCACGGGTAGGCAGCTTGCGGTGGGGACGACGGTCTTTGTTGTAGCCACACTCGCAATAAATGCAGTCGAACGAACAATGCTTGCCGTCGGACGGCAGCAGATTGATGCCCAACGAAACGCCCAGACGACGGCTGTGGACAGGGCCGAAGATGGGAGAAGGATAAATGACGGTTGACATAAGCTATCTCGTTTTATGGATTCGGTAGACAAAAATAGACATAATCGCCCGAATACACAACGGATGCCCGCAGATAACCCCGACCAGACTTTTGCCATTATCAAGAAAAGCGAACGGAACCAGGTGCGGGGATTCGCCCTCAGCGTCAGTAGCGATTCTTTACACAAGGCAGACGGTGGGCTCACCACTTCAGACGGAGCTGCACGAGGAGGTCGGTCTTGTCACTGCCCTGTATCTCCTCGGTGCCCGAACCGATGTGGTCACGGTCGCGGTAGTGCGTCCACCCGTATTTGGCCTGCAAGGTCCACCGCCGGCGAAACGTGTACGACACGTTGGCAGCCAGCCGCAGCCCCTTGCCGTAAAATGCCGGCAGGGAGTAGGCATAGAGCACACTGGGTTCGTGGCAATAGATGCGCGCATCGTAGGAGTCGGTGCGGAACCAATAGCCGTTCACCGTCAGGCGGAGCGGCAGACGGGACAGCTCCTGACGGAAGGCCCCTCCGGCCAGCACCCCGGCATCCGCCGGCCGGTGCAAGTGGCCGGCACGGACATATTCACAGACCGCTTTCAACTGTGTGGACTCGTTCGGTGAATAGGTGCACTGGTAATGAATCCGGTGCCGCAGGTAAGGCAGGACCTGACGCGGTTGGTCCGCCGGGAAATAGTTACGGGCCTTGTCCGAATAGGCATACTTTATCAACATTGACAGTGAACGGTGTGGTGAATAACCCAACTGAATCTTGCCGGCACTGCCCCAGGTGCCCAAGGCATCCACCTGGTATCGACGGAAGGGAAACCGGAAAACATCGGCATAGCCACTCAAGGTGAAACGGGACAAAAAGCTGGTTTCCAATCCTACATAACATCCAGCCTCGTTCTGCACCGACGAATTTTCTGCATAAGCATTGGAGGTAAGGCACTGGTAACGCTGGTCATAATAGCGGTTCATAACTACAAACGTGGTATTCACTGTCGGTGAATAACTGATACGCATCAAGGCGGCTATCCGTCCGTGGCGGTCGACGGCCGTCTCGCCTGCCAGCACCCACCGCTTCAAGAAGAACTTGTAGTGTACCCCCACATTCAGAAAATCCCGCCCACGCGGATAATAGACATTGTAAGGACGGAGCACTGGATTCAGGGGCCGGTTGAAAACTGTATAAACAGCGGTTAATCCACATTCCACATACTTTCCGTTATAATTCAGATGGCTGCCTATCAGATGATTATTGGCTGCATTCTTCTTGTCAACATCACTTTTCAACCGGTGCAAGCCATCGGTTTTCAACGACCTTATCCACACACTGTCCACCAGTGCGTCACGCTGCCTGAACGAATAAAACAGGCTCACGTCCCACCGGCTGCTGAGGCGCCAAGTGGCCCCCACCCCTTGCAGATAGCCGTCTTCGGCCACAGACGAATGGCGGGTAAGCCCCTTCCCCGCCCTTGTGAACGCCGCCACACCGGTATGGCTGCCGTAATATCCGTCTTGGTTCATCACCAGCCCGTAGCCGAAAGAGGCCCGGTAGTGCCCGATGGCCAACGTGCGCAGACGGCCCAACTCCTGCAGATAGAGGTAACCGGTATAGGCATCGAAGCCTTTGCGGTTGATGCCTCCGAAGAACGGCTCGCCCGCATCCTTGCCGGCAGTCAGTCCGGCATACACCTGATTGTCATAAGCGAACCGGTAACGCAGCGTGGTGGCGAACGGAGGTCCCAGGTATTTCCGGTTGGGAGATTTCTGGAGGAGGTCATCGGGATAGTCGGCATACCCCGCCTTCTGCTGGAACGGGATATCCACACGTGTTATCAACTCCTGTTTATTCTGTTTCCACACCTTTTTCCATAAAGGCACCTCGTGCCGGGCCGCCGGACCAATATAGATGCAGCGGGCCAGCCACCGGCGGCTCCTCCAGTCCATCCCCTCGATGCCCGCCAGCTCCTGCTTGCTGAGCAACGGCCCGTAGGCATAGACATAGTGCAGCACCTGCTCTATCTGCCGGTCGGTCAGAAACGGCAGCTGCTCCAGGTCTGTCTTGGTGGCGGTATTGATATTGATGGGGTGCACCTCCAGCTCGCCCAATGCCTCTCCAAAGGCTTGCCACCGGGCTGATTCCTCCTCGTTGTCCACATCGGCTTCCCACAGGGTCCATTCTTCCTGTGCATAACTTACCTGTATTGAGAAACAAGGAATTAACAGAGCTATCAACTGCTTTATCCACATAGTTTGTTTATTTATTAACCATGAATATTTCGTAATTTTCCGACCTAAATACACGGTTGTTCATTATTATTCCTAATTTTGCGTCTATGAAAAACAGGCTGCTGATTCTGCTGTGGTTGCTGGCAGGATGCCTTGCCGAAGCTTCCGCGCAGCAACCGGAACATCCGACTCCCAAGGGCGGATTCAAGGTAGCCGTATGCGTCTATCAGGGCGACACCATTCCCAGCGTCACGCTCCGCAACATCTACGTCTACCCTCACCTGGCGTTCAAGAACAAAAAACAGGAGAAATATTACTGGCGGCTGGTGCGTGACGTGAAAAAAACCCTCCCACTGGCCAAGGAAATACGGCTGGCGGTGGTGGAGACCTACGAATACATCGAGACACTGCCCGACAAGAAGTCACGCGAACGCCACCTGAAGCAAGTGGAAAAAGGACTGAAGAAACAATATACCCCGATCATGAAGAAACTGACGTTCCGCCAGGGGAAACTGCTCATCAAACTGGTCGACCGCGAATGCCACCAATCCTCCTACGAACTGATCAAGGCGTTCATGGGCCCCTTCAAGGCAGGCATCTACCAGGCGTTCGCCGCTCTGTTCGGGGCCAGCCTGAAGAAGGAATACGACCCTACAGACGATGACAAGCTGGTGGAAAGAGTCGTGATACTGGTCGAGAACGGACAACTTTAGGCTTTGTATTCCAATGAATTAACCAGATAATAACAGGTTGTCAACAACCTGTCGACAGGTTTCCGGAGGCCCGCATCCGGTTGGAGAACTCCCACAGCACGATACCTGCCGTGACCGAGACGTTCAGCGAATGCTTGGTGCCGTATTGAGGGATTTCCAAACAGCCGTCGCAGCGGTCTACCACTTCCTGCTGCACGCCCTTCACTTCATTGCCCATCACGATGGCATATTTGCCCCCGGGTTGCAGCGCTACCTGGCCGAGCTGGGTACTCCCCTCACACTGTTCGATGGCCAGCACGGTATAGCCTTGGGCATGCAGCTCGTCAACGGCTTCCAACGTGTGCTGGAAGTAACGCCAGTCCACCGAATATTCGGCCCCCAGCGCCGTCTTGTGCAGTTCCGGATGCGGAGGCGTGGCGGTGATGCCACACAGACAGATGCTGTTGACCAGGAATGCATCGGCGGTGCGGAAAACAGCTCCGATGTTGTGCAGGCTGCGCACCCCGTCGAGCACGACCACCAAAGGCAGCTTCTGTGCCTGTTTGAACTCCTCGACCGTCAGACGGTTCATTTCCGTCACCTTCAGTTTTCTCAATTCCGACATATCTTCTCTATTACGGTTATTGGTTACGATGTGTCCGCAAAGATACGGACTATCTCCCGAAAAACCACTCATAACCTTGTTGAAACCGGTGGATAAGGTGTAGAAAACAGGCGCAAAGATTTTGAAAACTATTTCTTGCTTTCCTCGAAGAATCCGTTATCACCGCTTCTGAATGAACCTTCCAAAAAACTTAGCCGAAAGTTAAACGTGGTCTTTAAACACTTTTTTTCGATAAAACACGGAAATTTTAGGCAAGAAGTTTTTAACTTTGCCACATATCCACATTTTGTTGATAGAAGATATAAAGAGTGTAAAATCAAAAGATAAGCATGTTTATTGGCTATTCATAAAAGACACTTTGCAAACAATAACTTAAAAAGCAAATAAACGGCCTGCTTTTTACAAACACTATTAACCGGCTATTATCAATATCATAGATTTCTTTTTAGAAGAAGAAAAAATATAATTTATAGAATAAATGAAAGAGGAATGGTTGAAAAACGGGTATGTCACGGAGCCCGTCGACAAGTCGCTCGACTTGAAGGCTGAAATCGACAAGTTACGCAAGGAAAAGAATGCCGTGATTCTGGGTCACTTCTACCAGTCGGACGAAATCCAGGAAATAGCGGATTTCGTGGGAGACAGTCTGGCGCTTGCCCAGTGGGCCGCCAAGACCGATGCGAAAATCATCGTGATGTGCGGTGTCCACTTCATGGGCGAGACGGCCAAGATTCTCTGCCCCGACAAGAAAGTGCTGATTCCTGACCTGAATGCAGGCTGCTCGTTGGCCGACAGTTGTCCCGCCGATCGGTTTGCGGCGTTCGTAGCCGAGCATCCCGACCATCAGGTCATCTCGTATGTCAATACAAGTGCCGCTGTGAAGGCAGTGACCGACGTGGTGGTGACGTCTACCAATGCACGGCAGATTGTGGAGAGCTTCCCCGAAGATGCCAAACTGATTTTCGGTCCCGACCGTAACCTGGGCAATTACATCAACTCCATCACCGGACGCAACATGCTGCTGTGGGACGGTGCCTGCCACGTGCACGAGAAGTTCTCGGTAGAGAAGATTGTGGCGTTGAAGCAGCAGTATCCCGATGCGGCCATCTTGGTACACCCCGAGTGTAAGGGAGCCGTGGCCAAACTGGCCGACAAGGTGGCCTCTACCGCCGGATTGCTGAAGTATGCCATGGCCAGCGAGAAGAAGGATTTCATCGTGGCTACGGAGAGCGGCATCTTGTATGAGATGCGCAAGAACTGTCCGGACAAGAATTTCATTCCGGCACCTCCCGAAGACAGCACGTGTGCCTGCAACGAATGCAATTTCATGCGGCTGAACACTCTGGAAAAACTGTACAATGCCTTGAAATACGAATGGCCCGAAGTGCAGGTAGACCCCGCAGTGGCTGCCAAGGCTATCCGTCCTATTCAGCGGATGCTGGAGATTTCGGCACAATTGGGACTCTGATCAGAGAGCCGTTGACCTTAAAGTGGAAAAAAGTCATTCTGGAAGAACCATCACTTCCGGGGTGACTTTTTTTGAAAGTTTTATTGAACAAACAACAACAGCTATGAAAACGAAGATTCTTTTGTTATGTATTGTTTTTTTGAGCTTGTCCGGTGCTGTGCTCAAGGCGCAGCTGCCTTGGGAACATGGTGACTTGCAGGTGTCGGCCAGTGGCAGGTATCTGCAACATGCCGACGGCACTCCTTTCTTCTGGCTGGGCGATACCGGCTGGCTGATGCCCGAACGCCTGAACCGGGAAGAGGTGGAATTTTACTTGGAGCAATGCCGGCGGGCGGGGTATAATGTGGTGCAGGTACAGACGGTCAATGCCGTCCCTGCCATGAACTGTTACGGTCAGTCCTCCATGCCCGACGGATTCTGTTTGGATGCCATCGACCGGAAAGGAGTGTATGGCTACTGGGACCACATGGACTATATTGTCCGGACGGCGGCCACGAAAGGCATCTATATAGGCATGGTCTGTATATGGGGCGGATTGGTGAAGCAAGGATGGATGAACGAGCAGGAGGCACAGGCGTACGGCACGTTTCTGGCCAGACGTTACCAGGATGACCCGAACATTGTCTGGATAATCGGCGGCGATATCCGGGGCGATGTCAAGACGGAGGTATGGACAGCACTGGCCACGGCCATCAAGTCTGTTGACCGGAAGCACCTGATGACGTTTCATCCGTTTGGCAGAACACTGTCGGCCACTTGGTTCAATGAGGCCGACTGGTTGGACTTCAATATGTTTCAGAGCGGTCACCGCCGCTACGGACAACTGAAAGGCGACGGTGACGACACGATGCAGCCGGGCATGGAAGAAGACAATTGGCGGTATGTGCAGGCGGCATGGGCAGCCGTCCCTGCCAAGCCTGTATTGGATGCCGAACCCAGTTACGAGGGCATTCCCCAGGGGCTGCACAACCCCGATGAACCCCGGTGGCAGGCGGCCGATGTCCGCCGGTATGCCTATTGGTCGGTGTTTGCAGGTTCTTGCGGACATACATACGGCAACAATTCCATTATGCAGTTCTACCGTCCGGGCTATTCACCGGCCTATGGAGCCGACAAGAGCTGGGTAGAGGCACTGAACGATGAAGGCTTCAGGCAGATGCAGTGGTTGAAATGGCTGATGCTGGCCTTCCCCTATTTCGACAGGGTCCCCGATCAGCAACTGATGGCCGGACAGAATGGCGAACGCTATGACCGGCTGGTGGCGACCCGTGGCAAAGACTATTTGTTGGTCTATAATCATACGGCGCGCCCGATGCAGATTGATGTGACCCGTATAGAGGGCGACGAGAAAAAAGCATGGTGGTATGATGTGAAAAGCGGAAAAATAATTGCCATCGGCCGGGTGAAGAATGAAGTGACCTCCTTCCGGTATGATGCAGCCTATCAGTCGGGCGATGACCGGGTATTGATTGTCACCGATGCCCGTAAAACTTATGTGGAAGACCACTTGTCATATAATAAGGAAGAAGTCAAGTAGCCAGTGATGGACTTTCTTATTACAGTGAAAGGATAGGTATTGAATGACAGAGGGTTATCCTACCATAGCAAGAAAAATACGAAAAAATATGTTTAAGATGCTTGCAGGAATCAAAAAAGTGCGTACCTTTGCACCCGCTTTCGAAAAGGAAGTGAGTGAAAATGAAATGCTGAGAGAATTTTTCAAAAAAAGTTGCTGAAAAATTTGGTGGTTTAAAATAAACATTTTACCTTTGCAATCACTTTCAGTTACAAAATTAACGAAAGTAATCAGACATGAGAGTTCTTTGAAAGACTTTAGATAAACAAACGAAAATGTAGTACAGGGACTTTTCCCTTTGCGCTTCGGCGCCGG
>CAMAFR010000067.1 GCA_945833835.1 uncultured Bacteroides sp. | reverse complement strand
GGGCAGATTGCGAGGAGAAAGGAATCGTTATTTCCAAACCCGGTGGTAGTGACAGCTCGCGTTCACTTGATGCTCGTGACGGATTGCAACATTATGTCCGTGTAAGTTTTGTCACCCAACATCCCATGATGTATGTGGCAATGAACGAAGACCGTATTTCCAACCCTGTGCTATTGGAGATAGACCCTCAAGTCATTTATTGGAATGGAAGCAAGTATGCCGACCGCAATGCCACAAAGAATGGTGCACAAGTCGGTGGTGATTTAGACGATTTCAAGGCCATTCATTTCTCAGCAGTCAAAGCGCAGAAGCACTTTGACCTTGATGACGATGAGCAGAAATTCTATCAGGCTGAGGTTTTGGTGAAGAACTTCATTCCGTTGGAGTATATCAGGAATATAGGAAACTTTGGTATTCCCATTCCGAATAAACCGACAGTATTGCAGAGCAAAACGGCCTATACAGCCCAGATTACCCGAAATACGCCAACAGCTTTCTTATTCCTTGTGGATCACTCGGTCAGTATGCAGAAGATGACCAGCCTGTTTGGCGAGGAGATGACTATGGCTGAAGCTGCAGCACGAATAGTGAACCGACAAATCAACGAACTCGTGCTCCGCTGCATCAAGTCAAACGAAACAAGAAATTATTATGATATCGCAGTGATTGGCTATGGCGAACGAGCATACAGCGGATGGAGTGGCGATTTGGAAGGCAGGGACTTTGTTTCGCCAGAGGAGCTGCGCGAACATCCGTACAAGAAAATCATCACTCGTGAAGAAAAACGAACTCGGAAGGGAGTCGTAATAAAGGAAGTGGAGAAGGTACAATGGGTTGAAGCCAAGCATGACGGACACTGGACACACTTGCACAAGGCATTTGCCAAGGCTAAGCAATTGCTCAGCCAATGGATGGAGATACATCATGACAAGGATTGCTATCCTCCTACAATCATCAACATTACTGATGGAGAATTTAACGGTGCAAAAAAAGAGGAAGTCTTGCAGCTGGCCAATGAACTAAAGTCGATGTTTACAAATGATGGTAATGTGATTCTGTTCAACATTCATTTTACTACCAGCAAGTCAACGGACGAAGTGGTATGCCCGATTGAAATCTCAGAGTTAGGTGGTAACAGTTACGCAGAAACGCTATTCAACATGTCAAGCCTTTTGCCTGAAAGATACAATGCAGACATCAGCCGTTGCCTGAATGATAACCGTGCGGGTCGTCACCGTGCCATGGGTGTCAATGCAGATGCGACTACGCTAATAAAACTGATGGATATCGGAACTCCCACTAATGTAAGCCAAGCCCAATGAAGAAATTTGCTACTTCTATAGGAAAACCCGAACAAGGATGCATCAATGAAGATGCTGTTATTGCACAAGAGAATATCATTGCTGTATCAGACGGAGCAGGAGGTGGAGGATTGTTTGCCGAACGATGGTCAGCCTATCTTTTGAACCATTTGCCTGCTACACCAATTAGTAGCGCAGATGAACTGGATGCTTGGATTGGCGACATTTGGGAGCCCTATTATAACCAATGTGAGACAGATGCCAGGATATTGGGAGGGCTTTCCTTGGATAAGTTTTATGATGAAGGTTCTTTTGCTACATTAGTGGCTGTATGGAGACTATCAGACTCAGCATGTCAATGGATGAGTTTCGGAGATAGTGTGGCTTTCCATTACAACTATCGAACCAAGCGATTGGAGCATAGTTTTGGCACACTTGCAGATTTTGACAAACCGCCTTACCTCATCAACTGCAAGGATGAACTTCTGAAGGAAGGATTCCGCAAAGGCATATTCCATACCGATTCAGATTCTCTCATATTTGTGGCAAGTGATGCTATGGCACACTACATAACAATGATGTATGAAGTTGCGAGTGAAGACACATTCAAACAAGAGCTGGATGAAGCAGAATCAAAATGTTCAAAGAACTGCAATTATATAAAAGTGGCAAGAGCTTTACACATCAATGATTTCGAAAATGATGTAATAAACAAACTTGTCAACACAATTGGTCATACCACCAATTTTCAAAGGCATATACAGAGTCTGCTCAGGAAGGGTTTGATAGCTTATGATGACTATTCTTTAGCAATTCTAAAAACTTACTGGACAGGAAGCGGATTAACAGGAAGCGGATGATAAGTTTTCCTTTAGGAATTCCGGTTTTTGCATAAAAAAGGAGGGCCTCTCGCCCTCCAGAACCTACCGCTTGAGCCACCCTATCTTGAGGTTCAGCTTGAAATAGTAGACACCGTTCTCCCGCTCCAGATAGCCATACTTGTCCTTGGCGGTAGCACCTTTCTCCAGGCGGGTGTGGTGATAGAGGTAGTCGGCGAACGTCTGTCGTAAGGCCCGTTGGAAACACAACACCTGGCCGTCGCCATTCACCACCAGGAATCCGGCGATGGCCGAGTCCGTGCCGTTGTAAAGTTTGGCCGGACGCATGCCCTGCGCCGCCGCGAGCAACAGCTCTTTCACCTTGTACTCGTAGAATCCGTGCTTGGCAATCAGTTCGTCCTTCACTTTCAGCGGATTGAGCCGCTTCAGCGCCTCGGTCAGGTCGGCCACCTTCGTCAGGCCGTCCAGCCATGAGAGGCGCACCATCTCGGCCATGAGCCGGCCCATGTGCAGGTCTATCATCGAGAGGTTGCTGCGGAAGACCTTGTCGGCCACGTCGCTGTACTTGAGCACGCCGCCCAGCCGCTCAATCATCAGCATACGGCCCGCCACGTCGTCCTCCTCGCCGAAAGCGTTGATTTTGTTTACCGTGGGCGTGGCAAACCGGATGCCGGTCTGTTCGAGCTTGAAGTTGGCCGCCCGTCCGCCGTCCAGCAGCGGCAGCATGGCCCCCAGCCTCGAACGGACACAGAAGCCCACCAGCGGCGCCTGCTCCTCATAGAAGGCCACGCTGAAATCCGTACGGTCGTCGGTCTTGGCCTCCAGGTCATAAATGGCCACCTCGTCCAGAAACTCCTCTACGCCGGGAGGCGACGTGACCTCATCCGTACGGCTGTCTCGGAGACCCTGCAGAATCAGGTCGGCCACCGTGGCGAAATCCTCACGGGGCACCTCCTTGTCGTGCGCTCCGCCCACGATGCGTATATTGGTCCTGCCGACGATGTAGCGCCGGGTGCCGTCGTGCTCCTCCCGCTGCACCATTGCCACCGGCCAGCAGAGGGCCTCGTCTTTCGTACCATCGGCCTTGCCGGCGCACACTTGCCCGTCGGCCAACAAACGGAAAAAGGCGTAGAGTTCGCCCCATTCTCTTTTACTTGCTTCGAATGCCATAATTATCTTGATTTTTTAAATGTGTACCGGCACCCGTCAGAACTCCGAGGTAAAGTGGAACTTGATGTGCTTGAAGTCGTTCTGCGCCATCTGGAGCACATAGCCGCTGTCGGCCAGGAACACGTCGCGTCCCTCGCGGTCGCGCGCCATGAACTGGTACTTGCGCTTCTTGAAGGCCTCCAGCTCCTCGGCATCGTCGCTCTCTATCCAGCAGGCCTTGTAGAGGCTGACGGGCTCCCAGCGGCACTTGGCGTTGTACTCGTTCTCTAGGCGGTACTGGATGACCTCGAACTGCAGCTGGCCCACGGTGCCGATGAGCTTGCGCCCGTTGAACTGGTTGACGAAGAGCTGCGCCACCCCCTCGTCCATCAGCTGGTCGATGCCCTTGTTGAGCTGTTTGGTCTTCATGGGGTCGGCGTTCTCGATATACTTGAACATCTCCGGCGAGAAGCTGGGCAGCCCTTTGAAGTGCAGCTGCTCGCCCTCGGTGATGGTGTCGCCAATCTTGAAGGTGCCGTTGTCCGGCAGGCCGATGATGTCACCCGCCCAGGCCTCGTCCACCGTGGTCTTGCGCTGCGCCATGAACTGCGTGGGCGAGGAGAAGCGCATCGTCTTGTTGTGGCGCACGTGCAGGTAGGGCACGTTGCGGCCGAACTTGCCCGAGCACACCTTGCAGAAAGCCACGCACGAGCGGTGGTTGGGGTCGATGTTGGCCGTAATCTTGAACACGAAGCCGGTGAAGCGGGCCTCGTCGGGCTGCACCGTGCGCTCCACGGCCTGCACAGGCCGCGGGCTGGGGGCAATCTCCACGAAGCAGTCCAGCAGCTCCTGCACCCCGAAGTTGTTGAGGGCCGAGCCGAAGAACACCGGGGCGGTGTCGCCCTTGAGGTAGTCTTGCACGTCGAACTCCGGATACACCCCCTCGATGAGCTCCAGCTCGCCGCGCAGCTTCTCGGCCAGGGGGGAGCCGATGTGGCGGTCCAGCTCCTCGCTGTCCACATCCACCTCCACCTTTTCGGTCACCACCTGCTTGGAGGGCTGGAAGAGGTTGAGCCGGTGCTCGTAGATGTTGTACACCCCCTTGAAGCGGGGGCCGCTCTCGATGGGCCACGTCAGCGGGCGCACGCCGATGACCAGCTCCTCCTCCAGCTCGTCGAGCAGGTCGAAGGGGTCCTTAGCCTCGCGGTCCATCTTGTTGACAAAGATGATGACCGGCGTGTTGCGCATGCGGCACACCTCCATGAGCTTGCGCGTCTGGGTCTCCACGCCCTTGGCGCCGTCCACCACGATGATGACGCTGTCCACCGCCGTCAGGGTGCGGTAGGTGTCCTCGGCAAAGTCCTGGTGTCCCGGGGTGTCGAGGATGTTCACCTTATAGTCGTGGTAGTCGAACTCCATCACCGAGGTGGTGACCGAGATGCCACGCTGTTTCTCGATGTCCATCCAGTCGGAGGTGGCCGTCTTCTTGATCTTGTTCGATTTCACGGCTCCCGCCACCTGGATTTGCCCGCCGAAGAGCAGGAGCTTCTCGGTGAGAGAGGTCTTGCCCGCATCCGGATGGGCGATGATTGCAAACGTTCGTCTTCTTTCTATTTCCGTATTCATTCGTCACACATTTATAAATTTATATCTGGCGAAGGGGGCCTCACGCCTCCTCCAGCCGGCGCAGGCACTCCTCCAGGCTGTCTGTCCAGTAGGGCACCTCCACCCCGTAGGTCTGCTTGATCTTGGTCTTGTCGAGCACCGAGTAGTGCGGGCGGGTGGCCCGGGTGGGATACTCGTCGGTGTGCAGGGGCGACACCCGGCACGTGGTGATGCCGGCCAGGCGGTGGATGGCCTTCGTGAAGTCGTACCACGAGCACACCCCCTCGTTGCTGAAATGGTAGACGCCCGGCACGATGCCCTTGCCGATGGCCGCGAAGATCACCGCCGCCAGGTCGCGGGCGTAGGTGGGGGTGCCCACCTGGTCGAAGATGACCCCCAGCGTTTCCCGCTCGCGGCCCAGGCGCAGCATGGTCTTCACGTAGTTGTTGCCGAAGGTGGAGTAGAGCCACGCCGTGCGGATGACCATCGTGTCGGGGCAGTGCGCGAAGGCCTCGCGCTCGCCGCCCAGCTTGGTGCGTCCGTACACGGAGTCGGGGCAGGTGGGGCAGTCTTCGGTGTAGGGCACATGGGCCGTCCCGTCGAAGACATAGTCGGTGGAGATCTGCACCAGCTTGCCGCCGCGGGCCGCCACGGCCTTGGCCAGATAGCCCGGCGCCAGGCGGTTGAGGCGGTCGCAGAGCTCCTCATTGTCCTCGGCCTTGTCTACCGCCGTATAGGCGGCGCAGTTCACGATCACGTCCACCTCGTGGCGGCGCACATAGTCGGCCACGGCCTGCTCGTCGCAGATGTCCAGTTCGGCCACGTCCGTAAAGAGATAGTCATACTCAGTGTGTTCACGGGCCAGCAGGCGCATCTCGTTGCCCAGCTGCCCGTTGGCTCCGGTTATCAAAATCCTTGTCATCATGCTATATTTAAATGTTTTTTTACTCGAACTCCAGTCGGTCTTCCTTGTCTTTCTGGTAATAGCCGGCCAGCAGGGCTATCCAGTCGCCGATCTGCTTCACGGCCTGCTGGGTGGCCGCGCTGATTTCCTTCTTCCGCAGCCGCAGCAGCAGCACTCCGTAGAGGGCGTCGAAGGCGGTCTCCACCTCGGGCAGGGACTTGTCGGCTCCCTTGGCCCTCAGCTCCACGATGAAGGGCAGGGCCTTGTAGTAGGCTGCGCTGTAATAGGGGAACTTGGGCGACCGCAGCAGCCGCAGGTGGAGGTCGGTGAGCCAGAGGATGACGTTCTTGTTCAGCTGGATGTGTCCGCGCTCCGTCACGTCCTCGCGGCGCATCATCTCCATCAGGTCATCATACCATTGCGCCAGCTCGCGCCGCTGCCCCTCGTCGAGAGAGGGAGCGGCCTCAATGATGTTCTTGCGGATGTTGTCACGGTCGAAGCCGTTGGCCCTGATCATGTCTTCCACCTGCCACATGTACAGGAGGTATTCAGCGATGTTCTGCTGTTTCAGCTGTCGGGAAATATACATAGCGAAAAGAAATATCGGATTGGCTTATGAGATGGAATTGCCGGTGGCGATGAGCGCCAGCCCCACCACCGCCGCCACCATGACGGTGATGCCGATGATGCGGTTGAGCAGCCAGATGCCCCTGACGTTGAAGTGCGTGCGCACCTTGTTGACGAAATAGGTGAGCAAGAACCACCACACCAGCGCGCCGATGATGATGGCCAGATAGCCCACCAGCTGGAACCCGACGGGGCTGCCCGGCATCACGAACGAGAAGCGGGCAAAGAGGCCGACAAACAGGAAGATGATGAGCGGATTGGAGAAGGTGACCAGAAAGGCGGTGAAGAAGTTGTGGTAATAGGTGCCGCGCTTGGCCGAGGGCGGGCGCAGGGACTTGACGGAGTTGCTGCGGAAGGTGTACAGGCCGAACGCCATCAGCATGATGCTGCCCACCACCTGCAGGAACGTCTGGTGTTTCAGGATGAGCTCGTCCATGAAGCTCATGCCATACCCCGTGAGGAGCGCGTAGCAGATGTCGCTCAAGGCGGCCCCCACCCCGGTGACAAAGCCGAACCAGCGCCCCTTGTTCAGCGTCCGCTGAATGCAAAGCACGCCCACAGGCCCCATCGGGGCGGACACGACGATGCCCACGATGACGCCCTTCACCAACAAATCGAGTACGGTTACTTGTTCAATCCAATTCATACTGCAAAGATGGTGCTTTTTTACGAAAGAACCTATATTTCGTCCGTATTTTCTTTCGTACAATGCGCCTTTTACTTACCTTTGCACGGGTTTCCAACACCGATCCCGATAAGGAAGACAACAATATCACCATAAAATAAAGAAGTGCTATGATTCTATTTTTCAGAACACCCACCAACAGTGTTATCGCTACGGAGTGCGCACAGGAGCCCGCTCCCGAAGACATCAAGAAACTGTGCTGGCTGTATGGCGGCGCCCGCCCCGAAACGGAGGCCGGCCTGCAAGGCTGGTTCATCGGCCCCCGGCGCGAGATGATCACGCCGTGGAGTACGAACGCCGTGGAAATCACCCAGAACATGGGTCTGGGCGGCATCCACCGCATTGAGGAGTATTTCCCTGTGGCCGACGGGAACGCCGAGCACGACCCCATGCTGCAGCGCATGTACCACGGGCTGGACCAGCACATCTTCCAGGTAGACATCCAGCCGCAGCCCATCGTCTACATCGAGAACCTCGAAGAATACAACGAGCAGGAAGGCCTCGCCCTCTCGCGCGAGGAGATGGACTACCTGCTGAAGGTGGAGAAGGACCTCGGACGCAAGCTCACCGACTCGGAAGTGTTCGGGTTCGCCCAAATCAACTCCGAGCACTGCCGGCATAAGATTTTCGGCGGCACCTTCATCATCGACGGACAGGAGATGGAGTCGTCCCTCTTCCAGATGATCAAGAAGACCACCCAAGAGAACCCCAACCGAATCATCTCCGCCTACAAGGACAACGTGGCCTTCGCCCAAGGTCCCGTGGTGGAGCAGTTCGCCCCGCAGGACCACTCCACGTCCGACTACTTCATCATCAAGAACATCGAGACCGTCATCTCGCTGAAGGCCGAGACCCACAACTTCCCCACCACCGTCGAGCCGTTCAACGGCGCGTCGACCGGCACCGGCGGCGAAATACGCGACCGTATGGGCGGCGGCAAGGGCTCGTGGCCCATCGCCGGCACGGCCGTCTACATGACCTCCTACCCCCGCACCGAGGAGGGACGCGAGTGGGAGAACATCCTGCCCGTGCGCAAATGGCTCTACCAGACGCCCGAACAGATCCTCATCAAAGCCTCCAACGGTGCCTCCGACTTCGGCAACAAGTTCGGCCAGCCGCTCATCTGCGGCTCGGTGCTCACCTTCGAGCACGAGGAGAACAACGAGAAATACGCCTACGACAAGGTCATCATGCTGGCCGGAGGCGTGGGCTACGGCACCCGGCGCGACTGCCTGAAGGGCAGCCCCACCGCCGGCGACGAGATTGTGGTGCTGGGCGGTGACAACTACCGCATCGGCCTGGGCGGCGGCTCCGTCTCCTCGGTCGACACGGGCCGCTACTCGTCGGGCATCGAGCTCAACGCCGTGCAGCGCGCCAACGCCGAGATGCAGAAACGCGCCTACAACGTGGTGCGCGCCCTCTGCGAGGAAGACAGCAACCCCATCGTCTCCATCCACGACCACGGCTCGGCCGGCCACGTGAACTGCCTCTCCGAGCTGGTCGAAGACTGCGGCGGACTCATCCACATGGACCGGCTGCCCATCGGCGACGAGACCCTCTCGGCCAAGGAAATCATCGCCAACGAGTCGCAGGAACGCATGGGCCTGCTCATCGAGGAGAAGGCCCTCGAACACGTGCGCAAGATAGCCGAGCGCGAACGAGCCCCCATGTATGTGGTGGGCGAGACCACCGGCGACCACCGCTTCGCCTTCGAGCAGGCCGACGGCGTGCGCCCCTTCGACCTGGCCGTGGACCAGATGTTCGGCTCCTCGCCCAAGACCTATATGGTAGACAAGACCGTGGAACGCCGCTACGACGTGGTGACCTACGAGCCCTCGAAGATTGACGAATACATCGAACGGGTGCTCCAGCTGGAGGCCGTGGCCTGCAAGGACTGGCTCACCAACAAGGTGGACCGCTGCGTCACCGGCCGTGTGGCCCGCCAGCAGTGCCAGGGCGAGCTGCAGCTCCCGCTGAGCGACTGCGGCGCGGTGACCCTGGACTACCGCGGCGAGAAAGGCATCGCCACCGCCATCGGACACGCCCCGCAGGCGGCCCTGGCCGACCCCTCGGCCGGCTCCGTGCTGGCCGTGAGCGAGGCACTCACCAACCTGGTGTGGGCTCCGCTGGCCGACGGGCTCGACAGCGTGTCGCTCTCGGCCAACTGGATGTGGCCCTGCCGCTCGCAGGAAGGCGAGGACGCGCGCCTCTACACCGCCGTCAAGGCCCTCTCCGACTTCTGCTGCGCGCTGCAGATCAACGTGCCCACCGGCAAGGACTCGCTCTCCATGACCCAGAAGTACCCCAACGGCGAGAAGATCATCAGCCCGGGCACCGTCATCGTGTCTGCCGGCGGCGAAGTGGCCGACATCAAGAAAATCGTGTCGCCCGTCATGCAGAACGAGCGCAAGAGCCGCTTCTACCACATCGACTTCTCGTTCGACACGCTCAAGCTGGGCGGCTCGGCCTTCGCACAGTCGCTCAACAAGGTAGGCAGCGACGTGCCCACCGTGCAGAACCCCGAATACTTCCGCGACGCCTTCCTGGCCGTGCAGCAGCTCGTCAGCGAAGGGCTCGTCATGGCCGGACATGACATCTCGGCGGGCGGACTCATCACCACCCTGCTCGAAATGTGCTTCGCCAACACCGAGGGCGGCATGGAGATCAGCCTCGACAAGCTGCAGGAGCACGACCTCATCAAGACGCTCTTCGCCGAGAACCCGGGTGTGGTCATCCAGGTGTCGGACAAGAACGCGCCCGCGGTGAAGAAGATACTCGACGACGCCGGCGTGGGCTACGTCAAGCTGGGCGTGCCCGCCGAAGAGCGCCACATCCTCGTCAGCAAGGACGGCGCCACCTACCAGTTCGGCATCGACTACCTGCGCGACGTGTGGTACTCGTCCTCTTACCTGCTCGACCGCCGGCAGAGCCTGAACGGCTGCGCCCGCCAGCGTTTCGAGAACTACAAGCGGCAGCCGCTGGAGCTGGCCTTCGGACCGGAGTTCACCGGCAAGCTGTCGCAGTACGGCCTCAATCCCGACCGCCGCGAGGCCAGCGGACTGCGTGCCGCCGTCATCCGCGAGAAGGGCACCAACTCCGAGCGCGAGATGGCCTACGCCTTCTGGCTGGCCGGCTTCGACGTGAAGGACGTCACGATGACCGACCTCATCAGCGGACGCGAGACGCTGGAGGACGTGAACGTCATCGCCTTCTGCGGCGGGTTCTCGAACTCGGACGTGCTGGGCTCGGCCAAAGGATGGGCGGGTGCCTTCCTGTTCAACCCCAAGGCGAAAGCGGCCCTCGATAATTTCTATGCCCGTAAAGACACGCTCTCGCTCGGCGTGTGCAACGGCTGCCAGCTGATGATTGAGCTGGGACTCATCAACCCCGAGCATCCCGAGGACCAGAAGGCGCGCATGGAGCACAACGACTCGCACAAGTTTGAGAGCAGCTTCGTGTCGCTCACCATCCCCACCAACCGCAGCGTGATGTTCGGCTCGCTCAGCGGCTTCAAGATAGGCACCTGGGTGGCCCACGGCGAAGGCAAGTTCCACCTGCCGCTGCCCGAAGACGAATACAACGTGGTGGCCAAGTTCTCCTACGACGAGTATCCGGGCAACCCCAACGGCTCCTCGTACAGCGTGGCCGCCATCGCCAGCAAGGACGGACGCCATCTGGCCATCATGCCCCACCCCGAACGCACCATCTTCCCGTGGCAGTGCGGCTACTATCCCGCCGACCGCCGGAACCATGACCAGGTGACGCCGTGGATGGAGGCCTTCGTCAACGCCCGCAAGTGGGTGGAGGCCCAGAAGGCCGGCGCCTGCTGAGATGACACGGCCCTAAGGTAACCTCAAAAAAAAAGGACTGTCCCGCAGAAGATGCTCGGACAGTCCTTTTTTTTCGCTTCGCTCAATGTGATTAATTTATTAGGGTGTACAGTTTAACGTTCTCAATTTAGCCTACATTTTTGAGCTGTTTGGTA
>CAMAFR010000066.1 GCA_945833835.1 uncultured Bacteroides sp. | reverse complement strand
TATCGGAGGCAAAGGTACAACTGTTCTGCGAGACTTCTGTGTACTACAATTCGATTTCCGCGAATGCTCCTATTGAATTTCAGTATGTTATTGTCAATAGACACCCTAAAAATTGATGAAAATAATTTTGAGATATCAAACTTGGGTTAATTTAGTATTTATGACGATGAAAGCAAATTTTAGGAAGCAAGGCCGTTTGTATCTGTTGGCCTTGGTGGCCCTGATAGGGGGAGTGATGACAGCTTGTTCTGACGACAAAGATCCTGGCACAGGGAAGGAAGACCCAAAGGAGGAACAAAAAGAAGAAGCACTGGTGGTAAACGGTGGTACTGACAAGTTGAGCATCAACCGCTTGGGTGGTATGTTCAGTGTGCCGGTGACGGCGTTGGAAGACTGGAAGGCTTCTGTGGTGTTTGAGAATGCCGATGAGTTGGAATGGGTGGAAGTATTCCAACAGCCAGGAACGGAACGATCGGTTGACTCTCTTGTAGTGAATGTTGACTATCTCAGTCCGCTGGAACAGGTGCAGCAGCGTACTGCCAAAATTGTGGTGGAAAGCGGTGACAAGAAACAGACGCTCTCGTTGAGCCAATACATCGGTCTGAAAGAAGGGGAAACGGCGGATAATGCCAGTACGCAACTCTATGCAGACTTGTGGGCCAGCAAAGGTATTGGAAGCGGTTTTGACGTAACGAGGGCCACACTGACTTCGGCCGTTGTCTTCAACACCAGGGCACTGGGCGAATTGGCCCAGCAGAAAGATTACAGCTATCTGCTCACCCAGACACCCAATCCGGATGCGAAGAACCATGTGGCCTTATTGGACTCTCTGGAAGAGGACTCTGTCCGCTTGAAAGTGGAGTGTAAAATAAATGTGAAGTATGCGGGTTTCAAGCTGGGCATAAAGGTGAACTATGATAACCAAGGTTTGCAGGCGCAGACCATGAAGACCTACAACGCTTCGCAGCAGGTGGTGTTCCTGTCATCCAATGTGGATGCCGCCAGTATTGCTGCTTTTGCACAAGAAACGGAGTATGCCGACATCGCCCGAGAAGTGTTGTCTCCAGGATTCAAGTCCAATTACAAGAATGTGACCCAGAGCTATGGGGATGAGGTCAAGTTCAAAAAAGCTGTGGAGAAAATGCTCAGCGTTTATGGACCGGTGGTTGTTACGGGAGCCGACTTGGGCGGTAGTCTGTTTGTCTCGATGCGTTACGACTCGCTGTATGTGGAGAACAAGTATGCCGTTTCTGGTAAAGTGGATACCGAAGTGATGCTGGGAGCTATCAATGTCACAGGAGATGTAGATGTTCAGTATGCGCGTAAGGGAGCTGATATATGGGAAAACTCGCAGCACTTTATCAACGCATCGGGAGGCGGACAGGATCCGTTGATCAAACTGACTGGATTGATGGGCGAGAAGGTTCCCGATCAGAAGACAATCAGTGCGGCAGCAGAAACATGGATTAGCTCCATTGTGTGCAGCAACAACGAGGATGACAATACCGCCTTGGTCAATGTACAGTACACGGGTATCTGGAATTTCTTCCCCTTTGACATGTGTGACGAGATTAAGGAGATAGCGATGAATTACTATCAAGACAAGAAAGTCTGCGTGCCTTTGGATGACATGGGCGTCTTTGATTTGAAAAGCATGCATTCACCAAAGAAATAATGATGCTGTGAAACGGTAAGACTCATCAGCAAGATGAAAATACACCATTCGTTTGAGAGAGCCGTCTGGTTGTTGTCCGTACTGTTGGTTTGGGCGGCATGTAGCGATGAAGGCCCGGATTCACCGGTAGATCCGGTACCTGGGTCGGAGGAGACGGTTGCCTTAACGCTGAGTGAGACCGAAGTGGCTATTGGCAGTGACGGACGCTATTACAGTGTGTCCGTCACCGTCCCCGGCGACTCCCTTTTTGCTGTCCGTGCCGGAACTGAGGTCGGTTGGATCTGTCTGGATGCCGACACTCTGACGGCGGCGGGCAACCTGCTGTTTTACGTGCAGCCCAATGAAGAACCGGTCAGCCGCGATGGCAAGGTGACCTTCCGGCTGGCCGGCCAGAAGGGAATGGCCACGTTGGCCGTCCACCAGCGTAGCCAGGCCGAAGACGATGACAATGCCCTGCCCGGTGGTGCCCTCACCCGCAGCGCCCGTGTGGGCTACGGCTACAACATGCTCATCGATTTCATGAACCCCCAGAGTGTCACCGAACCAGTGCTCGACTACACCAAGCTCGTGAAGGCCGAGCAGATGTGGGGCACCCTCATCGCCGAAGAAGGGCGCAGCGTGCAGGAACTGGTGGTGCGCAGCTCCAACAGCATCGAGGAGATGTCATCATGGATGACGAACCAATCTGCTTCGTCTTCCAGTTTTTTTTTCACCAACAAGACCACCCAGAAATTCCAGCGCATCAGCGAGTATGCCTTGGGCCAGCGTGCCTATGGCTATAGCTCCCTGCAGAAGACCGTGGCTACCCGTTATGTGGACGAAGGCAAGTTGGAAGGCCTCTTGCGGCAGGGAGTGGATGTCTTTACCGATGATTTCCGTACTTTATATGACGAACTCAACGTTTCTCCCACCGAGGCTAAGGTGCAGGAGTTTGTGCGTCGTTTCGGTACCCATTGGGTGACGTATGCCGATTTGGGCGGCAAGCTGGAGTACATGGTCAACTTCCGGTCCAACGAGACCAGCCGCGAGAGTGTGGAGCGTTATCTGAAGTACAAGAACGGCAGGCAGACGGTTTCCTCCGTTACTGAAGAAGCAGCTCACAGCATCTGCAACAGCGGCGACAGCCTGTCGTTCCAGGTGTTCGGCGGCACGCCCGAGGCCTTTGCCCGTTTAGTGGCCAGCTCCTCCTTAAAAGACCGTTACGGCCAGGTGGATCCCTCTATGTTGGGGCAGTGGCTCAACAGTGTCAATGCGCAGAATCCCGCCAGCGTGGCGATGGTGCACTGCAAGGTGCAGCCCATCTGGCAGCTCTTCACCAACCCTTCTGCCAGCAAGGCCATCATCAGCCACATCGTGCGCCTGGCCCGTTCGGAAGGTGGCATGGTGGGGGCGCGGCTGGAAGAGTTGAGCCTGGACAACTACTACCGCTTCGACCTGACCGATGACCTTCTGGTTTTTCCCGACCGGCCCGACGCCACCTTGGTGCGCATCGGCTATTTCGACCGGCTGCCCAAAGTGGAGATCAGCCATGAATATGTGCCCGCCCTGCGCAGCGACCGCCGCATCAGTGTGATTTATCCCATCTACCGTCGTCAGGCCAACATCCGCCGGGGCATCTATCCGGGTGATGCCGACAATCCGCCTTCGGAAGTGATGTTCAGCGATGAGGGCCACTGCTATGTGCGACCGTTGGAGGGCTATCAACCTGGCGATTGTCTGAAGAGCCTCTATTACGTGGACGGTGCTTTCTATACTTCCGATTTCGGACTGCAAATACAGTCGGTCCGCATGGAGGCGGAAGATTACCGGATGGATTTCAAGGGAGGCATTGCCTATCCGGTAGTCAAGATTGGGCCGGGCTATTGGTTGCGGCAGAACATCCGAAACTCCCTGGAGTTTGGCGAACCGGTGGATCCCGATTATTTGGAAGGAGAATATGACTTGTATGAGGAGTTTTTTGATGACATGCTCTATGCTAATGTGTTTTATGGGAACTCTTATGCTTTCCGTTTCAACTATCCGGGGCTATTCGATGACGAGTTGGATGCTTTGGGGCATCGCAAGCATTGGTTTGTTCCCCGCATTTCGGACATACAGGTGCTTGAGACTTATTTGGGTAATAACTGCAAAGTCCTTTTTCCCGGCCAGCCGTCGGGCTTCGAGGCACAATTTGCCGGGTACTATGGGCAATATGATGATCTGAACAACGGAGTCAAGTTCCCGGTTTATGATCTGCATTATAATGGCGAGTGTTGCTTTATCGCCTCCAAGGAGGTGAATATGGAGTCAGGACAGGCTTTGGTCCTGAAGTCGGACTATACGTTGCAAAGATGTGCCATCAATAGGGCGAGGGACAACTGGTATCCTGTTCGCCCGTTCCGGACCTCTTTTTATCAGTATGCGGAGAAACAATAAAAAAACAATCACTTGAACAATCATTGAAATATGAAGCGGAAAACAATAATCACCGGTAGTTGCGGTAAGGCATGGATGCTGGCCCTCGTTTGGCTGTTGGCAGGCATGGTGTCTGCATGTAATGATAAGGGCGACGATCCCGCACCGTCACAAGAAGATGAACAATTGGAAGAGCGGAACGATCAGCTTTCTTATAAGTTGTTGTTGCGACAGCTGTGTGAGGTGGAGCAACAGTCGGATGGATCGGAGGTGTACACTCCGTTGCGTGGGGTTGCCCTGAAAAGTGCTACTCCTACTGTTTACTACATTGCCGTGGAATCCTTGGCAGAGGCAGAGGCACATTATTATGACATCATTTCTGTGCTCAACGAGGATGTGAACGGGAGTTTGACGGATTATGAAGTGAAGGCGGGTGACTGTCGTCTGAAGTTTGTCCCTTCGACAGGAACTGGAGAGATGGCGTACATCGAGGTGGACTGTCCTGCATTGCAGGATTGCCTGACTGAACTGGTGTTCATATCCACTTCCCAGTGGCCGGCGAACGATATCAATTCTCCTTATAATATTCTGAGTGTCTGGCATAACAAAAGCAGTAACCGCTATTACTTGTGTGTGCGTTCCAGCGATGCGGGTGCGGGTATTATGTTGACTTTTGATAGTGGTTGGTCCAGCGTTACGCGTCAGAAGCGGGAAAATAATCAGACATATTCGCTGTTTACAAACACAGCGACATCCGAGGCACTTGGTCTGATATCGTATTTGATGCAATACAGGCCTAATAAGTTTAAAAATTTATTAACAGCTATGGAGCGGCATCCTGAGGCCAAGTCTTCAAATACCTATAAGTATTTGCAGCGGCTGTATAACGGTGAAAGCCTGACGTTTGACTATAATTATAGTATTGAAGAGAAAGGATGGTGGCTATGGTCCTATGATTTAGTGAAAATCAGCAAGATTTCTCTTAATACGGAGGGAAGCAATCGTGTGGCGGTCAAATGGACGGCTACCTATGGGAAAAACGCAATGCCCGCATCAAGTACCGGTTCTTCCTCCTTCAACTTTTTACCCGGAAAAGTCGATACGACTTATTGGGAGGCGATTTTCCGTTAACCCTACCTTTATAGCCTATGAAAAAGCATATAGTAAAATGGCTGGGCATTCTCCTGTTGTCAGGAGGGGGCGTTTCTTGCGCCGACCGCCTGCCCGGTGAGTGGGCCGATGATCGGGGGGAGGAAGAACGCTGCTCTCCCTTCTTGCGGGCGGCGGAAGACCCGGTGTCCTTGCCCGACTTCCGGTTGACCTACGGCGTAGGATTTTCTTATGATGCCATCTACGGCGAACGGTGCCAATTGAAGGATGTGCGGTCGCAGGTGCTGGACTATACCGGCCTGACAGACTGGGATAAGGCTTGGAACGGAAGCCTCCTCCGGCTGAGTCGCAGGAATGACGTGTCCGTCAGCTGTGCTATGGCCTACAGCCGAAGCGAGTACTTGCAGAAGTCGGTGTTGTATGCGGATGCGGAGGGAAAGATGATTGTCTTTAAAGGCGATGCTTCGGCTGCCCTGACAATGGCCGAGAGCGGCGGAGAGAACGATTTTTTCTGTTCCGCCCGCTTTGATAACCGTCTGCTACAGGTGACATTGGACGATGTGTCTTTGTCTGCCCTCATTCAGGAAGAGGGACACCACGAATTGCTGACGAAGAACTTTCGGGAGGTGGTGAAGTGGATGCAGACGCACCATGACGAGCTGACCATCGATTCGTTTCTGATGCGTTACGGCACCCATGTGGTGACGAAAGCCGATCTTGGTGGCAGCATATCGTTGAACATGCGCATGAAGCGTGACTCGTTGGTGGATGTGATGGACAACACGGTGCTCACCGATGCGGATTTGCTGTCTATTTATACATCCAGCACAGCGGAGCAGGCGCAACGCAGGGTGCTCCACCAGCTCAACAGCGCCGATTGCAGTGTCACCATCAAAGGGGGTGACCTCAGCAAGATACCTAATGACATCCTGCACTTTCGTTTCGGCGACCGTCCGGATCTTTCTACCTATGTGAAAGATTGGAGCGGTAGCCTGGTTTATGATACGGACGATTGGCTGAAGTCCAATCTGGAGATGACCGATATGGAGGTCAGACCTATCTGGCACTTCATCCCTGACGAGGAATTGGCCCAACGGGTGGAACGATATGTGACGGGCAAGGTGGAAAGCATCTTGTCGCAGGCGGCCGATGCCTCGGCCGGAGTGACCACCTGGTTCCGCCTGCCGCAGACGGTCACCTGCCGCATGGGCGGGCAGCCGGCCACGTTCCAGCATCCGGCTACGGTGAACATCATAGCCGCCGGACGCTATGTGGCCACGGTGTGCCGTGAGCGGATAGAAGGAATAGACCCTGCGGAGGATGTACAGGTGGTGTATCCCATCTATAACCGTAAGGCCAACCTGAATAGCGGCTGGTGTATGCACGGGGGCAAGACCTATCGTGTGAACTGGCACAGAGGAGTGTGTAAAGTCACTCCACAGGAAGCCATCTGTACCGGCGACACGGTGTACCTTATTTACGGGGTACCCGGCTGCACGCGCTATGCCGGCGAATATTACGTGGACAGCCACCCTGTCATCGGGTATGAGTGGCCTATGTCCATCCGTCAGGACGGTACACTGGACACCACGCGGCCCTATTATCTGGTATACAAGCAGGACGGGCAATTTCTCTTGCGCGACACTGCCGGCCAGGAGCAGCAGGGCCGGCTGGAAGGACTGCCCAACTGGACCTTCACCGAAGGCCGCATGGTGCGAGGTGCGGACTATGCCTACGATTGGAACGCGACTGAGGTGGGCTACGAGTGAGCTCGCAGGCTTCCCTCCTGCTCCTCTTGGGAGAGAGCCGGATGACGGCCTTCAGTGCAGGATGAGACAAACCTAATGAAAAGATATATGAGATGGTGGAAATGCTGTGTAGGGTTGGTGGCCGTCTGTTGTGCGGCTGCGTGTGACAACAGTGAAGAGGCTCCGCGTGCCGACAGTGGCGCGCGGCAGGCGGTGGTGACGTTGATGACCTCCCGTAATGGGTTGGGCGACAACGGCTATAACGACGGGATTGCGGCGGGAATCTTTGCCTTTGCCGAGGCGACAGGAACCGGTGTCCGGCTGTTGCAACCCGAGAACGGGAGCGAGGCGGACAGTCTTTACCGAAAATGGGTGGCCGACTATGCGTCGGCCGATTCGGCTGTGTTGGTGCTGGCGAGTTCCGCCTACGAGCCGATGGTGCGGCAGTCGCCTTTGTTCTTGAAAGGCAAGGGCAGCCGCGTGCTGTTGCTGGAAAGCGATGCCGACGGGCTGCCTGATGCGGTCAGCACGTGCCGTATCCATCGGTATGGTGCATCCTACCTGGCCGGTGCCATGAGCGGCTGGTTCAACACCGTGGTGATGGCGGCTGCACCGCAGTTCCGGGCAGTGGACGAGGCCATAGAGGGCTATACGGCCGGTCATGCGGCCCATGCCTTGCCCGGGCTGGCTGCAGAGACCCTCTACCTGGCCGATAGCGAGGCCGGGTTCGCCATGCCCGATTCTGCCTACCGGATGGCCTATCGGGAGTTTTCCGGCGAAGATCAGCAGGATTTCATGGTCTTCCCTCTGCTGGGCGGTTCGGGTTCAGGGTTGATACGTTACTTGAACGATGATGATTTCACGGCGGCCATCGTCATCGGGATGGATGTGGATCAGAGCGGCTACAACGAGCGCATTCCCTTCTCGATGACCGTGCGGGCGGACAAGGTCGTCCGCCAGTATTTGGACGACTGGCGGGAGGGGAAGGACTGGCCTCGCCACCGCACCTGGGGCATGAAGGACGGGGCGACCGAAATCGTGCTCACACCGCAGTTTGATTTGCAATATATCTTATGGGAAAACGAGGAGGACTATCCCTCGGACCTGTTTGCACAATTGATGGAACAATACAGGGAGGAAGCCCTGCAAAAGGAGGAAGACTATGCGAAGTAAGTTGCACGGATGGCTGTGGGGCTGCCTGCTGGCCCTGGCGGCCTGTACGGATCATGACACACAGCCGGGCGGCCGGCAGCCGGAAGAGCAGGTATGTAAGGTGGTGGTGCTGATGCAGGACGGCGAGAAAGAGCGGTGGCAGCGCACCGCACAGTGGGCCTTGCAGAACCTGGACGAGGCGCAGCGCGGACTGCCCCGGAAAGTGACGTTGGAGCTGGAATTCAAGAACCAGGACGATGCGGACATTGCCGACTATATGGAGCGGGTGGCGGCGGATACGGCGGTGGCCGCCATTGTAGGCCCTACCACTTCTGAGCGGGCCGAGCAGATGGCCGTGCAGATTGGCAAACACCGGGCGAACGACAAGCCGCTCATCACACCGTCGGCCACGGATGTGGAGTTTCAGCGCAAGTTTGCCAACACCGGTTTCGTGTGGAACATGGCCGAGAGCGACATTGCCCAGTTGGAGGTGCTGCTCTCCAGTGTGGCCAGTTCCGCATTGGACAGCTGGACCCCTATCGTGCTGCTGGCCAAGGACAACGGCAACAACGCCGAAGCGCGCGACACGTATGCCGAATGGTTCGGATTCATAGCGGGGGAATATGGGCTGAAAGTGGAGGAAATCTGTTTCTACAACAACGAGGAGGATGTACGCCGTTATGCCCGGAAGTTCTGTGGCAGCGATGAAAGGCTGTTTCTGCGCACCTTGCTGTTCAACCCGTCGGATGAACAGATAGCGTTGGCCTTCGATGACGAGGTGGGGAAGATCATAGCCGGACTGAAGGAGGAAGAAGATTTCTGCCAGCCGCATATCTTTTGTTCGGATGCCTTCGTCACGGAGCGGGTGGCCCAGGGGGTGCGGTATGCCGACTTCGAGGGCGTGGACCTGTATGCCTCCCCCGAATCGGGCTTTGCGCCGGCCTATGCCCAGCGCTTTGGCCAGGAACTGCTGAATGGCGAGGCGCAATTCTATGACGCCTTGTGCCTCACGGCCTATGCCGCTACCTATCGGCAGGCCAAAGGGGGCGGCTGGAACGAGGCCATCCTGCAGGTGGTGGACGGGCGCGACGGCAAAGGCGGCAGTTGGCTGCCGGCCGACATGCAGGCCAATTTCGAGGCTTTGCAGGAAGGGCGTTGCCCCGACATCGACGGGGTGTCTGGCGATTGGACCTTCGACCCCACGACCCATGCTTATGTAAAAGGTTCCACCTTCCGCCGCTGGCGGCTGTACGACCACCGCTTCCTGACTATGGAGTATGTCAGTACGGAGGGTACCAAGCACAGCTCTTCCTCGAAGGCCATGTGGGACTGGAAAGCCACCACGTGGCAGGACTTTGATGAGCAAGAGGGCAGTTCGTTGGTCTATCCACCGTTGGGAGATCGCTGGGCCTTGCTTGTGGCGGCCTCGAACGGCTGGAGGAACTACCGGTTCCAGGCGGATGTGTTTGCCATGTACCAGCTGTTGCGCCGGCATGGGTATGACGATGATCACATTGTGCTGATTGTGGAGGACGATGTGGCCGACAGTCCGGACAACCCCGAGCCCGGTGTGTTGCGGGTCAGCGATACGGGACCGAATGTATATGCAAAGGCAGCTGTTGATTACCGGTTGAGTGATCTGACACCCGATGATTTGTCGGCCATTCTGCATGGGCAGTCGAGCGCGCGTCTGCCTCATGTGCTGCGCACGTCGGCCACCGACAACGTGTTCATCTTTTGGAGTAGTCATGGCGGCTCCGGCGTGTTCGATTTTGGTGGAATACAGTCGGTGACCCATCGTCGCTTACGGCAAATGCTGACCGATATGCCTCGGCGCAAGTTGCTGTTCGCTGTCGAGGCCTGTTACAGTGGAGGCGTGGGTGAGGTGTGCCGTGGGCTTCCCGGCGCGCTGTTCATTACCGCCGCCAATCCGTATGAGGCCAGTCATCCCGATGAATGGAGCGATGTGATTCGTGTGTACCGCTCGAACGGTTTCACCAAGGGCTTCCTGGAGGCCATCACAGCCCATCCGTCCATTTCCCTACGTGACCTCTATTATGTGTTGGCGCGCAACACGACGGGCTCGCACGTGAAGGTCTACAACATGGACTGTTTCGGCAGTGTCTATGACAATACGATGGCGGAGTTCTTGAAATGACGGGAACGACCGTCCCGATGTCCCTTCCCGTTCAAAAACCGTTCGGTCTTCGGGCTGTCCACGCGGTTTTCGTTCTTCATCGTTCATACCTTCCCAGGACGTACGTGCATAGGTGCTTAGGACGTACGTGCATAGCACCTCAGGACGTACGTCCATAGACCCTTTGAACGTACGTCCATAGAGTGCCAGGAAGTACGGCCAAGAAAGTCGCGGCACTTCAACTTTCCCATCACAAAAAGGCCACCATCTGCGCCCTTCTGCAAGGGCCCAAATGGTGGCCTGATGATAGAGGTTGATACGTGTTTCCTTCGCCCTCCTGTCATTCCCACTCAATCGTGGCAGGCGGTTTGGAGGAGATGTCGTAGCAGACGCGGTTCACGCCCTTTACCTTATTTATTATGTCGTTGGAAACCTTCGCCATGAAGTCGTAGGGAAGGTGTGCCCAGTCGGCGGTCATGGCATCGGTACTGGTCACGGCACGCAGGGCTACGGCACGTTCGTAAGTGCGTTCGTCACCCATCACGCCGACACTCTGCACCGGCAACAGGATGACACCTGCCTGCCACACCTGGTTGTAGAGCGATACCTCGTTGCCGTTGGCGTCCTTCGTGGTCCAGTCGCGCAAGCCTTGGATAAAGATGTCATCGGCATCTTGCAGGATACGCACTTTCTCGCGGGTGATGTCGCCCAGAATGCGGACGGCCAGTCCCGGTCCGGGGAAGGGGTGGCGGCTGATGAGATGCTCGGGGATGCCCAGCTCGCGCCCCACACGGCGCACTTCATCCTTGAACAGCCACTTCAGCGGTTCGCACAGGCTGAGGTGCATTTCTTCGGGAAGTCCGCCCACATTGTGGTGGCTCTTGATGGTCTTGCCCGTGATGTTGAGGCTCTCGATGCGGTCGGGATAGATGGTGCCCTGCGCCAGCCATTTGGCATCGGTAATTTT
>CAMAFR010000065.1 GCA_945833835.1 uncultured Bacteroides sp. | reverse complement strand
CTGTTAACCGCTACGGTATTCGCTGCGCTGTTGGACAGATCCTTCGCTTCGCTCAACATGACAGGGCCGGTGGTCATTCTTCATTTTTCATTCTTCATTTTTCATTTAGAATTGTCATCCTGAGCGAAGCGAAGGATCTGTTAACCGCTACGGTATTCGCTGCGCTGTTGGACAGATCCTTCGCTTCGCTCAGGATGACAGGCGGAAGCGATTCTTCATTCTTCATTTTTCATTTAACCAGGGTTTCTCCTTCAATGAACTGCTCGACAAACAGGTTTTCGCCGTCGAACACGGCATAGGAGAACTCGTGAATCCAGTCGCCCAGAATAATCATGCGCGAAGAGCGGCTCAGCATCAGGTCGAGCAGGATATGGCGGTGCCCGTAGATGAAGAAGTTGATGTCGGGGTGGGTGCGCAGGTACTTCTTGGTGTAGCGCACCAACGGCTCACGCTCCTCGCCCATATAGTCGGGCTCGCGCCCGCCTTCCCGTTTCAGGCGGCTGTGCTTGGCCCATTCCAGACCCAGCTCCACGCTCCAACGGGGATGCAGCATGGAGAACAGCCGCTGCAACAGGCGGTTGTGGAACATCGCACGGATGAGCTTGAACGAACGGTCACCGTCGCCCAGCCCGTCGCCGTGGGCCAGAAAGAACTCCTTGCCATAGATTTCGCACGTCAACGCACGGCGGTGCAGGATGACCCCGCACTCCTTCTCCAAATAGTCGCCGCACCAGATGTCGTGGTTGCCGATGAAGAAATGCACCTCGACCCCCAAGTCGGTGAGTTCGGACAACTTGCCCAAAAAGCGGGTGTAGCCTTTGGGGACCACCAGCTTGAACTCGTACCAGAAATCGAACATGTCCCCCAACAGATAGACCGCCGCCGCCTTGTGCTTGATGCTGTCGAGAAAGTTCACCAACCTCCGTTCCTGGGTACGGCCGTGGGGAATGGCCCGCGACCCCAGATGGGCATCCGAAAGAAAATAAATGTTCTTCATCGTTGTAGCTATAGGAGGTGAATTACAGAAAGCCCAGTTCGAGTTTGGCTTCTTCGGTCATCATGTCCTTGTCCCACTCCGGTTCGAACACCAGATTGACTTGGGCGGAAGTGACCCCCTCCACCGACTCCACCTTCTGCCGGATGTCCTCCATGATGAAGTCGGCCGCCGGACAGTTGGGGGCGGTCAGGGTCATGTCAATCACCAGTTCGCCATCCGCTTGCAGGTCAATTTTATAAATCAGTCCCAAGTCGTACACATTGACCGGGATTTCGGGGTCGTAGACGGTCTTCAGCATCGTCACAATCCGCTCTTCTATTTTCAGCTTGGTTTCGTTGTCCATACACACTATTTGTTTCTGCAAACTTAGGGAAAATCTTCGAAAACTCACACGATTGGCGTAATTTTGTCCGGAAAACCGCCGCTAATTCCCCGTGAAATCCTATCTTTGCAACCAGTAACCCCATATTCCTGTGAAAGATGACCCGTACCTGCCAGACCTATTTCCTGCTGCTTGTCTGCCTGCTGATGCAGGCGGTGGCCGTCTTTCCGCACCACCACCATGCCGACGGCATCTGCCTGCACACGGAATGTGCCGCCGACGATGAGCCGTCCGACCTTCCCGCCGACGGGGAAACGGAAGGGTGTGACGCCTGCTGCGTGACCCACATCCGCTGCAGCCACCGCCTGCCGGAAATGGCGGACCTGCAACCCGACTATACCTTCTACACCTGTATCTATCCGTTGTTCACCCTGCTGAAGCAACCGGACGGTGTCCCCGACCCTTTCCGAGAGACCTCCGAATACCGGGAACGGCTGCATGCCGTCTGTCTGCCGCACGGCAAGGGGATGCGTGCGCCTCCTTGCCGGGGATAACCGAGGATTCTCCCCCTCCGCGGAGGTTCCTCTCGCTGCCGGCATCCGGCAGCCCCCCATTTCCCTTTATGACCGGTTCGCCCCCGACACGGGGAGAGCCGAAACTCCACCTTATTATATATACAACGTATGAACAACTACCTTTGGATAGGAGCCGTCAGCCTCTTTCTGATAGGCTCTGCCTGCCACGGCGGTGGGAAAACGCACGACCATGATGCCCACCACGCCACCGAACTCCCCTCACACGATGATCATGACCATGACGGCCACGGCCACGAGGCCCAGGCCCCCTCTTCGCATAGCGACGAAATACTGCTGCCCCCCGACAAGGCACAGGCAGCCGGAGTCCGTATAACGACGGTAGCACCCGGCCCCTTCAGGCAGGTGATTCCCGCCGGCGGACAACTGCTCTCCGCCCAGGGCGAAGAAGCCACAGTGGTGGCCAGCATGACCGGCACCGTACACCTGCTGCACCCCTTGACACCGGGCACCGCCATCGGCAAGGCGACCCGGTGCCTGCAGATTGCCTCGGACAAGCTGCAAGACGGCAACACCGTAGAGCGGACACGCATTGCCTACGAGACCGCCAAGACCGCCTACGAACGGGGAGCCCGGCTGGCCACCGACCAGATTGTCTCCCAAAAGGAGCTGGCCCTGCTGAAGGAGACCTACGACCAGGCACGCATCGCCTACGAGGCCCTGTCGCCCACCGCCGACGGCAAGGCGGCCACCGTCACCTCCCCCATCGGCGGCTACGTCAAGAACTGCTACGTGCAGGAAGGCGACTATGTCACCGTGGGCCAGCCGCTGATGAGCGTGACGCAGAACCGCCGCCTGCAACTGCGGGCGGAACTCTCGGAACGCCACTACGCACAGCTGCGCGACATCCGCTCGGCCCACTTCAAGACCCCCTACGAGACCCGTGTCTATGCCCTGGAGGAGCTGAAAGGCCGGCTGCTCTCGGTGGGCAAAAGCACGGCAGACGGCGCATTCTACGTGCCGGTGACCTTCGAGTTCGACAACTGCGGCGACCTGCTGCCCGGAGCCTTCGTCGAGGTGTGGCTGCTGGGCAGCGAACGGCAGGACATCATCAGCCTGCCCGTTACCGCCCTGACCGAAGAACAAGGGGTGCACTTCGTCTACCTGCAGGTGGACGAGGAAGGCTACCGCAAACAGGAAGTGAAAACGGGGGTCACCGACGGCTGCCGGGTGGAAATCCTGGCAGGTGTGAAAGCCGGTGACCGCGTGGTGACCGAAGGAGCCATCCACGTGAAGCTGGCGGCTGCCGGCAATGCCCTCCCCGCCCATAGTCATCAACATTAACCGACCGACCACGTATGCTGAACAAGATTATCCGATTCTCGCTACACAACCGCCTGCTGGTATTGGTAGCGGCCCTCCTGCTCCTGGCAGGCGGCACCTATACGGCTTTCCATACGGAAGTCGATGTCTTCCCCGACCTGAACGCACCCACCGTGGTGGTCATGACCGAAGCCGGCGGCATGGCGGCCGAGGAAGTGGAACAACTGGTGACCTTCCCGATAGAGACGGCGGTGAACGGTGCCACGGGCGTGCGCCGCGTGCGCTCGTCGTCCACCACCGGCTTCTCCGTCGTCTGGGTGGAGTTCGACTGGGACATGGAGATTTACCGCGCCCGACAGATTGTGTCGGAGAAACTGGCGGCGGCCCGCGAAGCCATGCCCGACAAGGTGGGGAACCCCACGCTGGGACCGCAGTCGTCCATCTTGGGCGAACTGCTGATTGTGGGACTGACCGCCGACAGCACCTCCCTGCTGGACCTGCGCACCCTGGCCGACTGGACCCTCCGCCCGCGCCTGCTCTCGACCGGCGGCGTGGCACAGGTGGCCGTGCTGGGCGGTGACATCAAGGAATACCAAATCCTGCTCCATCCCGAACGGATGCGCCACTACGGTGTGACCCTGAGCGAAGTGATGGAAGTGACCCGCAACATGAACCGCAACACCAACGGCGGCGTGATTTACGAGTATGGCAACGAATACATCGTGCGGGGCATGCTGGCCACCGAAGACGTGGCCCGCATGGGACGGACCGTCGTGCGGCAGACCGGCGGACGGCCCGTCCTGCTGGAAGACGTGGCCGACGTGACCATCGGCGCACAGCAGCCCAAGCTGGGCACCGCCTCCGAGAAAGGAAAACCGGCAGTGCTGCTCACCGTCACCAAGCAGCCCAACACCGGCACCATCGAGCTGACCGAAGCCCTCGAAGCCGCCCTCGATGACCTGCGGAAGAACCTGCCGGCCGACGTGCACATCTCTACCGACACCTTCCGCCAGTCGCGCTTCATCGAGAGCTCCATCGGCAACGTGCAGGAATCGCTCTACGAAGGTGCCCTGTTTGTCGTCATCGTCCTGTTCCTGTTTCTGGCCAACACCCGCACCACCCTCATCTCCCTCGCCACCCTGCCGCTGGCCTTGGTGGTCGCCATCCTCACCCTGCACTACATGGGGCTGAGCATCAACACCATGAGCCTCGGCGGTATGGCCATCGCCATCGGGTCGCTGGTAGACGATGCCATTGTGGACGTGGAGAACGTGTGGAAACACCTGCGCGAGAACCGGCTGTTGCCCGAAGACCGGCGGCGGCCCACACGCGAAGTGGTGTTCGACGCCTCCCGCGAGGTGCGGATGCCCATCCTCAACTCCACCCTCATCATCGTGGTGAGCTTCGTCCCCCTGTTCTTCCTCTCGGGCATGGAAGGCCGGATGCTGGTGCCGCTGGGCATCGCCTTCATCGTGTCGCTCTTTGCCTCGACCGTCGTGGCCCTGACCCTGACCCCGGTGCTGTGCAGCTACCTGCTGGGCGGACAGCCGCGGAAAGGCGGACTGCCCGAAGAGGCCTTCGTCGCCGTATGGCTGAAACGCTACTACCGCCGCGCCCTGACCGCCGCGCTGAGCCATCCGAAAGCGGTGCTGGGCGGCACGGCCGGTGTGCTGGCACTCACTCTGGCCTGCTTCTTCACACTGGGCCGCAGCTTCCTGCCCGCCTTCAACGAGGGCTCGTTCACCATCAACGTCAGCTCGCTGCCGGGCATCTCGCTGGACGAGTCGGACAAGCTGGGACGACAGGCCGAAGCGCTGCTGCTCCAGGTGCCCGAAATCAAGACGGTGGCCCGCAAGACGGGACGCGCCGAACTGGACGAGCACGCCCTGGGGGTGAACGTGTCGGAAATTGAAGCCCCCTTCGAGCTGGACGGACGGACACACGCCGAGGTGCTGCAAGACGTGCGCCACCGGCTGTCCGCCCTCAGCGGCGCCAACATCGAGATAGGCCAGCCCATCAGCCACCGCATCGACGCCATGCTGAGCGGCACCAAGGCGAGCATCGCCATCAAGCTGTTCGGCGACGACCTCCAACGGCTGTTCGCCCTCGGCAACCGCATCAAGGAAGCCATCCGGACAGTGGAAGGCCTTGCCGACCTGAACGTGGAACAACAGATAGAACGGCCGGAGCTGAAAATCATCCCCAAACGGGAGCTGCTGGCACGGCACGGCATCTCGCTGCCCCAATTCGGCGAGTTCGTCACCGTGAACATGGCGGGTGAGACAGTATCGCAGGTGTACGAGCAAGGCAAGTCGTTCAACCTCGTGGTGCGGGCGGCCGAAAGCAGCCGTGGCTCGATGGAACGCATCCGCGAGCTGATGATAGACGATGCCGACGGCAACAAGCTGCCGCTGAGCTATGTGGCAGACATCGTCTCGACCACCGGGCCGAACACCATCAACCGCGAGAACGTGAAACGCAAGATTGTCATCTCCGCCAACACCAGCGGGCGTGACCTGCGCAGCGTGGTGAACGACATCCGCCGGCAGATAGAACAGCACATCGACCTGCCCGAAGGCTACCACGTGGAATACGGCGGACAGTTCGAAAGCGAGCAGGCGGCCAGCCGCATCCTGCTGCTGACCTCGGCCATGAGCATCACGGTCATCTTCCTGCTGCTGTATATGCAGTTCAAGAACGCCACCCAGAGCGGCGTCATCCTGCTCAACCTGCCGCTGGCACTGATAGGCGGCGTGTTCGCCCTGCTGTGGACCACCGGTGAGGTCAGCATACCGGCCATCATCGGGTTCATCTCGCTGTTCGGCATCGCCACCCGCAACGGCATGCTGCTCGTCAGCCACTACAACCGGCTGCACCACGAGCTGGGCATGGACCTGCGGCAAAGCATCGTGCAGGGCTCGCTGGACCGCCTCAACCCCATCCTGATGACGGCCCTCTCGTCGGCCCTGGCCTTGATACCGCTGGCCCTGCGGGGCGACCTGCCCGGCAACGAGATACAAAGCCCGATGGCCAAGGTGATTCTGGGAGGACTGCTCACCTCGACCCTCCTCAACGCGTTTGTCATCCCGATTGTCTACGAACGGATAGGCCGGAAGACCCTTCTTAAAAAACCATAACCACTAAAAATACCCATTTTATGAAGAAGACCCTATGGACGATAGCCCTTGCCCTCGGCATGGCAGGCAACGTCAAAGCACAAGGCGTGGACGACGTGCTCCGCGCCATCGAACAGAACAACAAGGAACTGCAATCGCTGGCACAAGCCGCCCACGCCGCCAGCCTGGACGTGCAGAGCCGCAACAACCTGGAAGACCCCACCGTGGAGTACAGCCCCTTCTACGCCAAAGGCATTGACGGGGTGGCCACCTCCGAACTGATTGTATCGCAGTCCTTCGACTTCCCCACCCTCTATGCCGCCCGGCACCAGGCAGGCCGGCTGCAACAACAGGCCATCGGCCTGCAACACCGGGTGGCCCGCCGCGACCTGCTGCTGGAGGCCAAGAACCTGTGTCTGGACCTGATACGGCTGAACAAGGAGAACGACCTGCTGACGGAGCGGATGAAACATGCCGACCGGCTGCTGGCCCTGTTCGAGAAACGGCTGCACGAAGGGGACGCCAGCCTGCTGGACGTGAACAAAATCAAGATGGAACGCATGACGGTACAGACCGAACTGACACAGAACCATGCCGCCCACCGCACCGCCCTGCAACAGCTGCTGGCCATGAACGCCAACCAGCCGCTGGACTTCGCCGCCACCGACTATCCCGCCGTGAGCGTCGCCGGCAGCTACGACACCTTGCGCGACCAGGTGATGGCCGCCGACCTCGGCCTGCAGGCCGCCGACCTGACCGCCCGCGCCGCCCGCAAGGAGGTGAACGTGAGCCGGCAGAACTGGCTGCCCAAGCTCTCGGTGGGCTACCGGCGCAACACCGAGCTGAACGAGGCATCGAACGGCTTCCTGGTAGGCGGCAGCCTCCCGCTTTTCTCGAACCGGAAGAAGACCCGCATGGCACGTGCCCAGGCCGTAAGTGCCGAACTGGCCCACGACGACGCACGGCTGAAAGCCGAGGCCGCCCTGCAAAGCGGCTACAACGAGCTGCAACAGCTGCAGGCCGCCTTAGAGGCCTATGACCTCCCGCTGATGAAGAAAAGCCTGTCGCTGCTGGGCGACGCGGTCACCGCCGGCGAGCTGTCCGTCATCGAGTTTTATGTAGAGGCCGACAACATCTACCGCAACCTGCAGAGCTATTTGGAAACGGAGAACCGCTACCAAAAACGGGTGGCCGACCTGTACAAGAACGCCCTGTAAAAAACGGTCCTTGCCCCGCCGCCGACTGCTAAAAAACCCGCTCATAGGCCCGTAAACTCAAAAACTTCGATTACATTTGCAACCGGAGAAGATTTTAAATACCCATAACTACCATGCCACTGAATTTACCTGACAAACTTCCTGCCATCAGTCTGCTGGAGAAAGAAAACATATTCGTCATCGGTTCGTCACGCGCCACCACCCAGGACATCCGTCCGCTGAAGCTGGTGGTGCTGAACCTGATGCCCATCAAGATTACCACCGAGACCGACCTGATACGCCTGCTGTCCAACTCGCCGCTGCAGATTGAGGTGAGCTTCATGAAGCTGAAAAGCCACACCTCCAAGAACACGCCGATTGAACACATGATGGCCTTCTACCGCGATTTCGAGCTGATGCGCAACGAGAAGTTCGACGGCATGATCATCACCGGCGCTCCCGTGGAGCACCTCGAATTTGAGGACGTGAATTATTGGGACGAGATTTCGGACGTATTCAGTTGGGCACACACGCACGTCACCTCCACCCTCTACATCTGCTGGGCGGCACAGGCGGGGCTCTACTTCCACTACGGCATCCCCAAGCATCCCCTCGACAAGAAGATGTTCGGCATCTTCGAGCACCATATCTGCCCGGGCTTCCAGCAACTGCCCATTTTCCGGGGCTTCGACGATGTGTTCTACGTGCCCCACAGCCGGCACACCGAGGTGCGGCGCCAGGACATCGAGGCCTGCAAGGAACTGCAAATCGTATCGGAGTCGGACGAGTCGGGGGTGCACATCGTCATGGCCCGCGGCGGACGCGAGATCTTCATCACCGGCCACTCGGAATATTCCCCCTATACCCTCGACACGGAATACCGCCGCGACCTGGGCAAGGGACTGCCCATTGACATGCCCCAGAACTACTACCGCAACGACGACCCCGAACAGGGACCGTTGGTGAAATGGCGGAGCACGGCCAACCTGTTGTTCTCCAACTGGCTGAACTACTACGTCTATCAAGCGACTCCCTACGACATCAACACCATCGAATAATGAAGAAGCAACGCGCCATCGAACTGCTGGCTCCCGCCAAGAACCTGGCCTGCGGCATAGCCGCCATCGACCACGGTGCCGATGCCGTCTACATCGGCGCACCACGTTTCGGCGCACGGGCAGCGGCAGGCAACTCATTGGCCGACATCGCCGAACTGGTGCGGTATGCCCACCTGTTCCGTGTCCGCATCTACGTGACGGTGAACACCTTGCTGACAGACAGCGAGCTGGCAGAGACCGAAGCTCTGATAGGCGAGCTCTACCGCATCGGCGTGGATGCCCTGATTGTGCAGGACATGGGCATCACCCGGCTAAACCTGCCGCCGATACCGCTGCACGCCAGCACCCAAATGGACAACCGTACCCCCGAGAAGGTGAAGTTCCTGGCCGAAGCCGGCTTCCGGCAAGTGGTGCTGGCCCGCGAGCTCACGCTCGACGAAATAGGGCACATCCACCGCACCTGTCCGGACACGCCGTTGGAGGTGTTTGTCCACGGTGCCCTCTGTGTGAGCTACAGCGGGCAGTGTTACGTGAGCCAGGCCTGTTTCGGGCGCAGCGCCAACCGGGGCGAATGTGCCCAGTTCTGCCGCCTGAGCTTCGACATGACCGATGCCGACGGCAAGACCATCGTCCGCAACAAGCACCTGCTCTCGCTGAAAGACCTGAACCAGAGCGACCACCTCGAAGCCCTGCTCGACGCAGGCGCCTCCTCGCTCAAGATAGAGGGACGGCTGAAGGATGTGGCCTACGTGAAGAACGTAACGGCCTTCTACCGGCAACGGTTGGACGACATCCTGCAACGGAGGCCGGAATACCGCCGGGCCTCCTCGGGCACCGTGAAGCTGACCTTCCGCCCCCAGTTAGACAAAAGCTTCAGCCGGGGATTCACCGACTACTTCCTGCACGGACGACAGCCGGGCATTTTCTCGTCCGACACCCCCAAGTCGCTGGGCGAAGCGGTGGGCACGGTCAAAGAGGTACGCGACCGCTGGCTGACCGTGGCCGGCGTGAAACCGTTCAGCAACGGCGACGGCCTGTGCTATCTCGATGCCCAGGGACGCCTGCAAGGCTTCCGCGTCAACCGCGTGGAGAACAACAAGCTGTTCCCGCAGGAGATGCCGCGGCAGCTCTTGCCCAAGACACGCCTGTTCCGTAACTTCGACCAAGCGTTCGACCGCCTGCTGCAAAAGCCTTCGGCCGAACGGAAACTGGACGTAGCAGTCGAACTGGCCGAAAACAACTTCGGGTTCACCCTGACCCTGACCGACGAGGACCACCACCGCGTGAGCGTGACCTTGGCACGCGCCAAGGAACCGGCCCGCACCCCGCAAGCGGACAACTGGCGCCTCCAGCTCGGGAAACTGGGCAACACCCCCTTCGAGGCCACGGCTGTACGGATAGCGCTGACGGACAACTGGTTCATCCCCTCCTCGGAGCTGGCCGACCTGCGCCGGCGGGGCATCGAGAAACTGCTGGAGGCACGCCGCCTCTGCTATCCGCAAGAAACGGCCCGACTGCCGCAGACCCACACCGCCTATCCCGCCCAAACGCTCTCGTACCTGGGCAATGTGATGAACGAGGCCGCCCGCCGCTTCTACGAAGCGCACGGCGTGACACACACGGCACCGGCATTCGAGCTGGCACCGCCGCAAGACGCCGCCCTGATGTTCTGCAAGCACTGCCTGCGCTACAGCATGGGCTGGTGCCCTGTCCACCACCAGGTGCGCCCGCCGTTCCGGGAACCCTACTACCTGACCAGCAGCGACGGCAGACGTTTCCGCCTGCAGTTCGACTGCAAGAACTGCCAAATGAAAGTCTATGCTGAGAAATAGCCTGCTGAGTCTGCTGCTCCTGCTGCTGGGGGTCACGGCCTGCTACTACCGGCCCGCCACCACCGGTACGTCCACTGCCGCAGCCGGCGACTCGGCCACCGTGCCGACGGCCCGCTATTATATGCAAAACAGCAATTTCGAGGTATTGGCCGACACGCTTTGGCTGCACCTCCTCCCTTTCCGCGACACGGTGGCCGTGTTGCACGGCGACCGGATTGTGGTGGCGGAACTGGCCGTGCATCCCACTGATACGGTAGACTCGCTGTGGGTCAAGGTGGCCCGCGACCAGGAAACCATCGGGTGGATACCCGAACGCCTCCTGCTGCCCCACATCGTGCCGGCCGACCCCATCTCGCAGTGCATCCACCTGTTCAGCAACATCCACACCCAGGTGTTCTTCCTCGTAGTGGCTTTCTTCCTCTCGTGGTTCTTCTACCGGGCCTGGCGCCGGCAACTCATCAAACTCATCTGGCTGAACGACATCGACAGCGTGTTTCCCATCACCCTGTCCTGGCTGCTGTCGGTGGCGGCCACCCTCTACAACAGCATCCAGCATTTCGTACCCCAAACGTGGGAGCACTATTATTATGCCCCTACCCTCAACCCGCTGGAAGTGCCCCTCATCCTGGGACTGTTCATCACCTGCATCGGACTGATTGCGGTCTTCAGCATGGCGTTGCTCGATGATTTGTTCCACCAGACCACGCCCGAGGTGGCCATGTTCTATTTGGTAGGACTGCTGTCCTGCTGCATCCTGCTCTACATTTTCTTCACCTACCTCTGGGTGTATCTGGCCTATGCCTGCCTGCTGTGCTACACGTTCTGGTGCATACAGCGGCTGCGGAAAGCCAGCACTTATCCTTACGCCTGCGGCCAGTGCGGTGCCAAGATGCGGTCGAAAGGCATTTGTCCGCACTGCGGAGCAAAGAACATATAAATTAACCCAAGTTTGACATTCAGTGATTGTTTTTTTCAGCTGTTCAGCGCTTTGC
>CAMAFR010000064.1 GCA_945833835.1 uncultured Bacteroides sp. | reverse complement strand
AAGGAAGGTAACGTTTAACCGCGCCACGGCAAGTGTCGACCAAGCGGCTGTTTTCACCGACAAACAGGCCGGCCTCGTCGCCGGGTCACTACCAACCGCACAACTCGCGGTAGAGCCGCTGCACCGGCAGGCCCATCACATTGAAATAGGACCCTTCGAGGCGGCTGACCCCAACAAAGCCTATCCACTCCTGCACGCCGTATGCGCCGGCCTTGTCGTAAGGACGATAGTGCTCGATGTAGTAGTCAATCTCCTCATCGCCCAACGTATCGAAAGTGACATCGGTCACCGCCGAGAACGCTTTCTGCCGGTCGGCAGTGGTGAGGCATACACCCGTTATCACCTGGTGGGTACGCCCCGACAGCTGCCGCAGCATCCGGCGCGCCTCCTCAGCATCGGCCGGCTTGCCCAACACTTGCCCGTCTATATAGACAATCGTGTCGGCTGTGATAATCAGTTCGTCCGGCCCGATGTCCCGGCGATAGGCCTCCGCCTTCTTACGGGCGATGTACACCGGTATCTCCTCGCCCGGCAGCCGCTCGGGGTACGACTCGTCAATACCCGGCAGGAGCTTCACTTCGAAGTCAAGGCCCAGGCCTGCCAGCAGCTCCCGACGCCGGGGCGAGTTGGAAGCCAGCTTTATCTTGTATTTCTTCAGATTTTCCATGATGCCGTCCTCCCCTGGTCTACCATCCGAAAGCCGCTTCGTGCGACATCCATTTCCCTTGTGCCCGCAACACCTGTTCCACCACATCACGTCCACAGCCATAGCCGCCATTGCGGTGGGAAATATAGCGGCACACCTGCTTGATTTCGGGCGCGGCATCGGCCGGACAGCACGGCAGCCCCACGAGTCGGAGCACCTCATAATCGGGGATGTCATCGCCCATGTAAAGCACCTCGTCGGGCTGCAGCCCGTACTTCTCCATGAAACGGGCATACTCGTTGGTCTTGACAGCCGCCCCCAGATACACATCGGGGATGCCCAATCCTTCATACCGCTTGCGCACCGCCTCCGTACGGCCGCCTGTAATAATCGCCACGTGCAGTCCGCACTTCACCGCCAGCTGCAAGGCATACCCGTCCTTGATGTTCACGGTGCGCATCGGTTCTCCGTTCGGGTGCAACGGAATGGTCTCCGCACTCAACACGCCGTCGACATCAAACACCAGCGCCTTTATTCGGGTCAAATCATAATCTATCATCGTCATTCTGTTTTATGGGTTTCGTAATCATGGATATGCCGGCTCAGCAGGTCGTAGATCTGCGCCAGGTCCGGCTGGCCGGACAGCATCTGCAGGTGGCGGCCGATGACATTCTCGTCATAGCGGCGGGCCGGCCCCGTCTGTGCCTCCTCGGGAGAAAGTTCGTGCACCTTGCGCGCCGTCTCGTCAATCAGCGGCAGCATCACCTCGAACGGGAGCCCCTGCGCGGCCAGCAGGCGGTGGCACACGGCATAGAGGTGGTTCGTGAAGTTACAGGCAAACACGGCGGCGATATGCAGACAGCGGCGTTGCCCGGAGCTCGCCTCATACACCCGCCGGCTCATCCTTTCCGCCAGGCGGCGCAACAAAGCGGTGTCTTGCGGGGTGTTCGCCTCGACAAAGCAAGGAATATCCGCAAAATCCACTTCCCGCTGCCTGCTGAAGGTCTGCATGGGATAGAACACCCCATAACGGGCGGTCAGCCCTTCCCAGACAGACAGGGGAATGCTTCCTGCCGTATGGACGAACAGGGCCCCATCGCGCCCGCGGGTGAGCCGGGGCAAGAGCTCGTCGAGGGCAGCGTCCTTGACAGCGACCACATAGAGGGAAGCGTCACGCACCACGGCATCCACATCGGCCGTAAAAGGCACCCGAAGCCGGTCGGCCAGCCTCCGGGCCGAAGCCTCGGTGCGGCTGTACACCTGGCGCACCACGCACCCCCTGCGCTGCAACTCACCGCCCAGATGGGTCGCCACGTTGCCCGCCCCGATCAAGACGACATCAATGGTTTCCATATTTATTAAGGTGTATCTTTTCCCACAACAGATGTGCTTCGTTGAACGGCTTGCGCTCCATCCCCTTGTGTCCGATGGCAATGATGGACAGCACCTGCAACTGCAAAGGGATGTCGAGCACCTCGCGGACCACCTCGTCGGCGGCACGTCCGTCGGCCGTATGCCGCTCACGCACCTGTACCCAGCAGCTGCCCAGTCCCAAGTCTTCCGCCTGTAGCTGCAAGATGATGGAGGCCACAGAGGCATCCTCAATCCAGACATCGCTGGCCAACGGGTCTCCCAGCACCACCACGGCCAGGGCCGCATCTTTCACGAAGGCGGCTCCCATGTCCTTGCAGCGGGAGAGCTGTTCGAGCAAGGGCTTCTCGTCGACCACGACGAACTGCCACGAGTTGCTGCGCTTGGAGGTGGGCGACATGAGGGCCGCCTTCAGCAGGGCCACCACCTGGTCTTGGGTGAGCTCTTCATCGGTAAACTTGCGCATACTGCGCCGTTGTTGGAGTAATTCACAGAACTGATGCATACTTTTTTCGCGTTTTTAGGTTTTTTGTGCGACAAATATAAACGGAAAAGTCGGAAATGTCAAAAAAGAACGTAATTTTGCACACATGGCCATCCGATTGACGACATACGAACACTCGAAAGACGTACCCGAACTGCCGGGCACCAACATCTTTCACTCGACGGTGCTGTTCAAGGTGCTTGAACAGACGCCGGGCTATCATCCTGTGCTGCTGGTGGCTTTTGACGGCGATGTGCCCATCGGAAAACTGCTTTGCATCAGCCACACCAACGCCTGGCTGCCCCGCTACTTTTCCACCACCTACATCTACGGGACGGGGGAATATTTCACCCACCTCCACTCACACGAGGAAATCTTCCAGGAACTGCTGTCCTACTTCACGTCCTGCTCTCAGGAACAGTCGTTCCTGCTGGAGTTCAGGAACCTTGAGCAACCGCTTTTCGGCTACCGTTACTTCAGGCAGAACAACTATTTCCCCATCAAATGGCAACGGGTGCTGAACACGCTGGACGAAAGCCATCCCGACCGATGGATGAGCAGCTCGCGCAAACGGCAGATAGCACGCGGGCTGAAACGGGGCGCACAGCTGGAAGTGGCGCAAGACGAAAGTGAAGTGAAAGCCTTCTTCGAGATGCTGAAGCATTATTATTCCCCCAAAGTCCACCGCTATCTGCCCGACGAGGCCTTCTTTCTGGGGCTGCAGCGGCAGACCGTCCCCCACGAGCTGAGCAAGATTTTCATTGTCCGCTACAAGGACCGCATCATCGGCGGGGCGGTGTGCCTGTTTTCCGACCAGACGGCCTACCTGATGTTCTCTGGCGGACAACGGAAAACCTATGCCCGGCTCTATCCCGGCGTGCTGGCCGTGTGGAACGCCCTGAGCTATGCCAAAGAACACGGCTACCAACGTTTCGAATTCATCAATGCCGGCCTGCCTTTCAAAAAATACGGCTACCGCGACTTCATTCTGCGCTTCGGCGGCAAACAAATGAGCAGCCGGCGCTGGTTCAAAGTACGTTGGAAGTGGCTCAACCGGTTGCTCATCCGGCTTTATCTGTAAAAACAATCGGTTGCCGACCGATAAAAACTGCCGCCGAAAATAGGGTATGTCAGATTTGTTTATTAACTTTGTCAGCGGAAGGTAACCCTACCGTCCGACAACCTAATTATCCACATCAAAACAATAACTCGATCTACAGCCATGAAACAGACAGAAAAAACCTTGGTACTGCTGAAGCCCTGCACCGTGAAACGTAATCTTATCGGCGAAATCATCTCCATCTTCGAGAAAAAAGGCCTGCGCGTGGTCGGTCTGAAGATGATGCAGCTGACCGATGAAATCCTCTCTGAACACTATTCCCACCTCTCCACCAAGCCTTTCTTCCAGCGTGTGAAAGACTCGATGATGGTAACTCCCGTTGTGGCCATCTGTCTGGAAGGTGTCAGTGCCGTAGAAGTGGTACGTGTCATCACCGGTCCCACCAACGGCCGCACCAGCTGTGTCCCCGGCACCATCCGCGGCATGTACAGCATGAGCTATCAGGAAAACATCGTTCATGCCAGTGACTCTCCCGAAAATGCGGCCATAGAGCTCAAACGCTTCTTCAAGGATGAGGAAATCTTCGACTTCCCCCGCGAACTCTTCGAAGTGTTCTACGCCAACGATGAGTTCTGATACGGACTGCCTTCGTCTGCTTGCCATACCCCTATGACAAGCAGACGGAACACGCTTGTTTCACCTGTCCTTGCGTGCCTCCGTTGTCCATTTGAACACCGTCCGGCTGCGGAACGTCTCACCCGGCCTCAACACCGTCGAAGGGAACTGCGGGTAATTGGGACTGTTCTGGAAGTGGCACGTCTCGAAACAGACCGCCGAACGTGACGGATAGGCGATGCCCTGCTTGCCCACCAATGCTCCCTTCAGCCCGTTGGCCGTGTAGATATGGAGGCCCGGCTCGGTCGTATAGACTTCCATCCTGCGTCCGCTGGCGGCATCGTAGACCCATGCCACCGGCTGTTCCTGCCCCACTCCTTCACGCAACGCCCAGCAATGGTCGTAGCCACGCGTCACCTTCAGCTGGTCATTCTCCTCGTCAATACGCTCCCCGATACGATGCGGTTCCCTGAAGTCAAACGGTGTGCCGCCCACCGGTAGCAATCGGCCCGTCACACACTTGCCGGCATCATATTCGGTAATGGAATCGGCCGCTACCCACATCAGCTGGTCTTCTACCGCAGCATCCAGCCTGCCAGACACGTTGAAGAACGAATGGTTGGTCAGGTTCAGCACCGTGGGCCGGTCTGTCGTCGCCTCATAACACAACTCCAAGGCATTGTCGTCCGTCAGCGTATAAGTCAGCCGGACCGACAGATTGCCGGGGAAGCCATTCTCGCCGTCGGGAGACAAATAGAATAAGGTAATGGAGCGGGTGTCTGCCGCCAGCACCTTCCACATGCGCGCTCCGAAATTGGGTGAACCGCCGTGTCCGCAATGCCCGTTAGAACCGGCCTGCAGCAAGCAGGTATCTCCATCCAACACAAACCGGGCGCCCAGAATGCGGCCGATGTAGCGTCCTACCGTCGCTCCGAAATTCTGCGAATGCTGCGTGTAACCGTCTATCGTCGGGAAGCCGCACACCAAGTCGTCCAGCTTCCCGTCGCGGTCGGGCATCAGCAACGACACCACCCGCGCCCCATAGTTGGTGACACACACTTCGGCCCCCTGCCGGTTGGCCAGCACATACAGTCCACACTGCTCCCCGTCTATCACTCTTGCAAAATCCTCTGTCCGCAACCCCGAACGGGTGTCGCGCGGCGCATCCGTAGCGGCCGACAGCAACAAGACCGCCAGCAACAGGCCCGGAAGGCTCCCTAAAAATCGTCTGTTCATAGTTGTATTTAAAGATATTACCGGCGTAAAGGTACGCATAATCCGCAGACAGTCAACCGCCGCACCTCAAAAAAAGGACAGAAAAAAGGCGTAAAAAACATCAATCGGACGAAAATAAATTATGGAAATATTTCCTCATTCAGCCCAAATTCGCTTACTTTGTGCTGTTGACATACTCAACCATACATTTAATACCTAAAAAAACAGACATCATGAAGATTTCACACATCGAACATTTGGGCATTGCCGTGAAAAGCATCGACGAAGCATTGCCGTATTATGAAAATGTACTGGGACTGAAATGCTATAACATCGAGACCGTAGAAGACCAAAAGGTAAGAACAGCTTTCCTGCAATGCGGTGAAACGAAGATAGAACTGCTGGAGCCGACGTGTCCCGAAAGCACCGTGGCCAAATTCATCGAAAACCGCGGCATGGGCGTACATCACGTGGCTTTTGCCGTAGAAGACGGAGTGGCCAACGCACTGGCCGAGGCAGAGGCCCAAGGCATACGCCTGATTGACAAGGCTCCCCGCAAAGGTGCCGAAGGGCTGAACATCGCCTTCCTGCATCCCAAATCTACCCTGGGCGTGCTGACCGAACTTTGCGAAAAATAACCTCTTTCCCACTCCAAACACCACTTACCTATGAGTAACCAACTGAATAAAATAAAGGAACTGATAGAGCTCCGCACACAGGCCCGGATGGGCGGAGGAGCCAAAGCCATTGACAAACAACACGCCAAAGGGAAATACACCGCCCGCGAACGCATCGCCATGCTGCTCGACGAGGGCAGTTTCGAAGAGACGGACATGTTCGTCAAGCACCGCTGCACCAACTTCGGCATGGACAAGAAGCATTATCTGGGCGACGGCGTAGTGACCGGCTACGGCACCATCGAAGGACGGCTGGTGTATGTCTTCGCACAAGACTTCACCGTTTCTGCCGGCTCACTCTCGGAAACCATGTCGCTGAAAATCTGTAAGATCATGGACATGGCCATGAAGATGGGAGCCCCCTGCATCGGCATCAACGACTCGGGCGGCGCACGTATCCAGGAAGGCATCAACGCCTTGGCCGGCTATGCCGAAATCTTCCAGCGCAACATTCTGGCATCGGGGGTCATCCCGCAGATTTCGGGCATCTTCGGTCCGTGTGCCGGAGGTGCGGTCTACTCACCGGCCCTGACAGACTTCACACTGATGACGGAAGGCACCTCTTACATGTTCCTCACGGGCCCGAAAGTGGTCAAGACCGTCACCGGCGAAGACGTCAGCCAGGAAAACCTGGGCGGTGCCAGTGTCCACTCCACCCGTTCGGGCGTGACGCATTTCACGGCTGCCACCGAAGAGGAGGGGCTGGCACTGATCCGACAGCTGTTGGGCTACATTCCTCAAAACAACCTGGAAGAACCGCCCAGCGTGGAATGCACCGACCCCGTTGACCGGTTGGAAGACTCGCTGAACGAGATCATCCCCGACAGCCCCAACAAGGCATACGATATGTATGAGGTCATCGGTGCCATCGTGGACAACGGCGAATTTCTGGAGATACAGCGCGACTACGCCAAAAACATCATCATCGGCTTCGCCCGCTTCAACGGACGTTCGGTGGGCATCGTGGCCAACCAGCCGAAGTTCCTGGCCGGTGTGCTCGACTGCAACGCCTCGCGCAAGGGAGCGCGCTTTGTCCGCTTCTGCGACGCCTTCAATATCCCCATCGTTTCCTTGGTAGACGTGCCGGGATTCCTGCCGGGCACCGGACAGGAGTACAACGCCGTCATCCTACACGGCGCCAAGTTACTGTACGCCTATGGCGAGGCCACGGTCCCCAAAGTGACGGTCACCCTGCGCAAGTCTTACGGAGGATCGCACATCGTGATGAGCTGCAAGCAGCTGAGGGGCGACATGAACTACGCATGGCCCACGGCAGAGATTGCCGTCATGGGTGGTGCCGGAGCCGTGGAAGTGCTGTATGCCAAGGAAGCGAAAGAGGCGGCCGACCCGAAAGCGTTCATGGCCGAGAAGGAAGCCGAATACACGCAGCTGTTCGCCAATCCCTACAATGCGGCCAAATATGGCTACATTGACGACGTGATTGAACCGCGCAACACGCGCTTCCGCATCATCCGCGCTTTGGAGCAACTGCGCACCAAGAAGCTGACCAACCCTGCCAAGAAGCACGGCAATATCCCCTTGTAATCCACCAGAAAAACAACTTGCCTTATGAAGATGCAATTACCGGGACTGTTCCTCGGCCTTGCGCTGTTAGCCGCCCTCAGTTCCTGCGGCAAACAAAAGCCCAACAGCAAGCTGCTCCTGAACGAAGTGCTCGTGACGAACGAAAGCAACTATCAGGACGACTACGGACAACACAGTGCGTGGATTGAGGTATTCAACAAGTCCTATACTTCGGCCGACCTGGCCGGATGGCTCATCAAGTGCAGCTGTACGCCAGGCGACACCACTACTTATTTCATTCCGAAAGGGGATGTGCTGACACTGGTCAAGCCACGCCAGCACACCTTGTTCTGGGCCGATGCGGCTCCACGACGCGGCACGTTCCACACCAATTTCACCCTCCAGGCGGACAAAGCCATCTGGATAGGATTGTTTGACTCGGGCCAGGCCCTGATGGACGAGGTGACCATCCCTGCCGGCGCGCTGAAGGCCAACCAGTCGTATGCCCGCACAAGCGACGCCTCGCAGCAATGGGAGGTGAAGGACGACAGTGCCGACAAGTATGTCACACCGAGCACCAACAACCGCACCATTGACAGTAACCCCAAAAAAGACAAGTTCTCAGAACACGACCCTGTGGGTGTCGGGATGGCCATATCGGCCATGAGTGTGGTCTTCATGGGACTGCTGCTGCTTTTTGTCTGCTTCAACGCCATCGGCAAGGCCAGCGTGCGCTCACGTACCAAGCACAAGAAAAAGTCGCTCCAGGCACTGGACGAACGCAAGTCGGCCGAAGCAGCCGCAGCCGCACAGGCCGCCATCGTCCCCGATGAGGTAATGGCAGCCATCACCCTGGCCCTGCACGAAGCCAAAGGCCACGGACACGATGCCGAACGGGCCATCCTCACCATCCGTCCTACCGAGGGTTCGGCCTGGTGCGACAAACGGCAGAACCTGCGTGAAGTACCCCAACGAAAATAATCCTTAACCCAGAAGAACATCACCATGAAAGAATATAAGTACAAAATCAACGGCAACGAATACTGCGTGGCCGTAGGAGAATTTGAAGACCGCCTCGTGCAGGTCACCGTGAACGGCACCACCTACACCGTAGAAATGGAAAAGAGTGCCCTGCCGCAAATCAAGCCCATCGCCCGCCCGGCCTCGGCCGCATCCGTGCCTCCACCTCCCACCCTGTCACGTCCTGCCGCCATGGGCGGAGGCATCAAATCACCCCTGCCGGGAGTCATTCTCGAAATCAAGGTGAAGGAAGGCGAGGCCGTAAAACGCGGACAGACCCTGCTGGTGCTCGAAGCCATGAAGATGGAGAACGACATCAAGTCCGACCGCGACGGGACAGTCACCTCCATCAAGGTGAGCAAAGGCGAATCAATACTTGAAGGAACAGACCTTATAATCATTGAATAATCATGGGCGAATTTATCAATTTCTTACAGAACAACCTGGCGGACTTCTGGACCTATACCGGGCTCTACAATGCCTCTGTCGGACACATCATCATGATTCTGATAGGTATCGTGTTCATTTATCTCGCCGTGGCCAAGGAATTCGAGCCGATGCTGCTGATACCCATCGGATTCGGTATGCTGATCGGCAACATCCCCTTCAACATGGAGGCCGGCCTGAAAGTGGGTATCTACGAAGAGGGGTCTGTGCTGAACATCCTCTACCAAGGGGTTACCTCGGGGTGGTATCCGCCGCTCATCTTCCTCGGCATCGGTGCCATGACCGACTTCTCGGCCCTGATATCCAACCCGAAACTGATGCTGATCGGGGCGGCTGCCCAGTTCGGTATCTTCGGGGCTTACATGATTGCCCTTGCCTTGGGCTTCGACCCGATGCAGGCGGGTGCCATCGGTATCATCGGCGGTGCCGACGGACCGACCGCCATCTTCCTCTCGTCCAAGCTGGCACCGAACCTGATGGGTGCCATCGCCGTGTCGGCCTACTCCTACATGGCACTTGTTCCGGTCATCCAGCCGCCCATCATGCGCCTGCTCACCACCAAGAAAGAACGCCTCATCCGCATGAAAGCCCCGCGTGCCGTGTCGCACACCGAGAAGGTGATGTTCCCCATCGTAGGGCTGCTGCTCACCTGCTTTCTCGTGCCCTCGGGTCTGCCGTTGCTGGGTATGCTGTTCTTCGGCAACCTGCTGAAGGAAAGTGGTGTGACCCGCCGTCTGGCCGAGACTGCCCGCGGTCCGCTGATTGACACCATCACCATCCTGCTGGGACTGACGGTAGGCGCCTCCACCCAGGCCTCGGAGTTCCTGACGATTGACTCCATCCTCATCTTCGGATTGGGTGCGCTCTCGTTCGTCATCGCCACCGCATCGGGCGTCATCTTCGTGAAGCTGTTCAATCTGGTCCTCCCGAAAGACAACCAAATCAACCCGCTTATCGGCAATGCCGGTGTTTCGGCCGTGCCCGACTCGGCCCGCATCTCACAGACCGTCGGTCTGGAGTATGACCCCGGCAACTACCTGCTGATGCACGCCATGGGTCCCAATGTGGCCGGTGTCATCGGTTCGGCTGTAGCAGCCGGTATCCTGCTGGGCTTCCTGCTGTAAGTCCGCCGGAGTGGGACTACAGCCCACCCGCATCAAAGGTGTATCTCCCCAAGCGCACGTAGGTGTTTTCAGGAAGATACACCTTTTTTTCAGCCGCTCACCTTGACCTACATCAAGAAAAGCACAAGAAATATGTTTTTTAGCAGGATTTCTTTGGATAGTCAGCAGGAAAAAGGGCTATATTTGCCCTCGCAAAACCAAACTAAACAATTTTATGTCTACTATTAAAACGGTAACGCACCACATTCCCGAAATGGGAATCTATCTGTACGCCCGTACAATGAACAGAAAAACATCATTGATTGTTCTCAACAGTTCTGACCAAGAACAGGTATTGCCCCAACAACATTTTCAAGCTATCACCAACAACCGCAAACAAGGCGTTGAGCTGGTCAGCAAAAAGCAAGTGGACCTCACACAGAGCCTGACCTTGGCAGCCCGCCAGTCAATGATTATCGAACTCTAATCCCCCTTCTTCAAAAGGCGTTTAAACGGTGATTGACTACCGTTCAAACGCCTTTTCTGCATCTTCTGCCAGACGGCTTGGCGACCTGTCACGGTTGCTCTGGCCGGATGATGGGCAACCTTATCCCTACCTTATACATACGTACATATCCTGGGATGCTGTCGAAGACCGGCTCCTTTACTCTATTGAACGAAAAATGTTCTTCTTGCGCTTGGTCGGGATAGACTATCAGGCACTTGATGGGCAAGGAAGTCTCTTCATCAAGACCGAGGAGTGAATATACCTTGCTCAACCGGGCATATCCGGCCACCTCTCTGGCGTCTTCTTTCGTAATATGCGCTTCCTTGTATCTGGGTTTGTACTTTGCGTCTATAACGTATGGAGAGGGCCACAATTCGGGTTGGAGCAGGTAGTCCAGTTCCTGATAGTGGGCGTTCACATGGTAACGGACTTCACGCTTGCCCGTAAACACTTGCCGCAGATGATGAAAGACGTACAACTCAAACAACTTGCTCATGTCTATCCAAAACGGAGGGGTAGGAACATCCTGCTTCCCAACGCAGATGATGTCATAACTGTACCGCCTTAACAGCAGTTGGGCAAACTCCAAGGCCTGTGCATACTCCTTAAACACAGGATTGCACTTGCAGGTTTTGATGGTTTTCGCGCCAACATCATCGCCCACGTTGCTGAAGTAGGGCTCCGCATAACGAGCCTTGGCTGTCAACAGTTCCGTATCAAAGACGTGCCTATACGTTTCCAACTGCTTCAGACAGAATATCAGTGCCTTTTTGAGGATGCGGTTTTCAGGAGTATCGATGCCATAGACCTGGTAGTTGCAGACGTTGCCGGTTATGCGCCCCTTGGCAAGGTTCTGCCTGATATTACGTCCCACCATCAGCCGCCCTTTGACGGTATTGTGCAAATTGTCTTCTACTAGTAGTCTGTAAAGTCTAAAAAGTGACAAAACAAGTTACTTTACCAGCAATC
>CAMAFR010000063.1 GCA_945833835.1 uncultured Bacteroides sp. | reverse complement strand
CTGGTGCCCGAAGAGCAGCCTGACCTCTATACAGACTACTACCACAAGGTGCGCATCAACTACTATCCGCCCCGCAATGACAATAAAGAAGGCTGGGACAACATTGATATCTTCGGCTGGATGGGCTATCCTATGCAGATCAAGATTAACTTCCTGTGCCGTGACTCTATCCTGGCCGCACCGCTTTGCCTCGACTTGGTATTGCTGAGTGACCTGGCCGCACGTGCCGGACGTTATGGCATCCAGCGTTTCTTGAGCTTCTTCCTCAAGAGCCCGATGCACGATTACACGCAGAACGAAGTGCCCGTCAACCACCTGTTCCAGCAGTATGTGATGCTGAAGAATGCTATCCGTGAGATGGGCGGTTATGAAGCTGATGAGGAAATTGATTGATTGTTGAGATATTTCGACAAGTACAAGCCGGGGAAAGCAACAGCCTTTTCCCGGCTTGTTTGCTATCCGACCATCGGCGGACTATTCCATTATTCATAAAAAAAGGTAAGATTTCCTTTTTTCAACAGGGAAATTTGCGCAGAAAAAATCTGTGGTCTATTTTTACATCCGGTTGAGATTCTCAGGTGTTGGGACACAACCGAGAGATACCTACGTTATAAATATATTTTATGGTAAAAAGACTATTCTTTATTTTGGTACTGTGTATGGGAGTTGCGAAACTGTCCGCTCAAATACATGGCGTGGTGACGGATGCTGAGACGGGTGAGCCACTGCCTTACCTCAACGTCTTCTATGAAGGCAAAGGTGTCGGTGTCATTACGGATATTGACGGGAAATATGCTATCAAGTACCATGAGGGTTGGAACAAGCTGACCTTCTCGATGGTGGGATACGCAGACCAGGTCATTGCCGTTTCATCGCGCACCTCGTTGCTCAATGTCAAGATGAAGTCGGCCGATTTTACGTTGGACGAGGTGGTGGTGAAACCGAAAAAGGAAAAATATTCGCGTAAGAACAATCCTGCCGTCGAGCTGATGAAGAAGGTCGTCACCGCCCGGAAGGCCAACGACCTGAGCGAGAAGGATTACTACAACTACAATAAATACCAGAAGATTACCCTGGCCTTGAACAACATTACCGCCGATTCGCTGAACGGTTCCGGACTTTTCAAGAAATACCCCTTCTTCCGCGACCAAGTGGAGTTTTGCCCCGAAACGGGCAAGAACATCCTGCCTATCTCGGTCGATGAGACGGTGACCGAGAAGATTTACCGCAAGAATCCCAAGAGCGAGAAGAACATCATCAAGGGCATCAACTCATCGGGTGTCAATGAACTGTTCAATACCGGCGATATGCTCTCGACAGTGCTGAAGGACATCTTCCAGGATATCAATATCTATCAGGACAAGTTCCGTTTCCTGCAATACCCGTTTGACAGTCCTGTCTCGACCGCCGGCATCGCTTTCTATAAATATTATATCATGGACACACTGGCCGTCGACCGAGACCCGTGTTTCCACCTGACGTTCGTACCCAACAACTCACAGGATTTTGGTTTCACTGGACATCTGTATGTGCTGGCCGATTCCACGTACCGGGTGAAGAAGTGTATCATGAACCTGCCTAAGAAGACGGACATCAATTTTGTGGAGAATATGATCATCGTGCAGCAGTTCGGCGAGTTGCCCGGCGGGGAATGGGTGCTGACCGAGGACGACATGCTGTGTGAGATGTCTTACCTGAAGAAACTGCTCGGCTCGTTCCAGGTGCGTCGCACCACCCGATACTCCGACTTCGGTTTCGAGGAAATCTCTCCCAAACTGTTCAAGAAGAAAGGCAGCGAGATCAAGGATATCAACGCCATGATGCAGGACGATTCGTTCTGGAATACCTACCGGAAGACGGAGCTGACCGAGTCGGAAAGCAAGATGGACAGCTTTGTGGACAACCTCAGCAAGATAAAAGGGTTCAAATACATCATTTTCGTGGCAAAGGCGTTTATCGAGAACTTTGTGGAAACCGGTACGAAGAGCCATCCCAGCAAAGTGGACATCGGTCCGGTCAATACGATGATTTCGAGCAACTACATTGACGGTACCCGTCTGCGGGCATCCGCTCAGACCACGGCCAACCTGCATCCGCATTTGTTCTTCAAGGGATATTATGCCTATGGTTTCAAAGACCATCGCTCAAAATATTCCGGCGAGGTGGAGTATTCGTTCAACAAGAAAGAGTACCTGCCGCGCGAATACCCCATGCACTCGGTGGCGTTCACGTATTCGTATGACAACATGACTCCGTCGGACAAGTTCCTGGCCACCGACAAGGACAACGTGTTCACATCGCTGAAGGTGACCACTGTTGACCAGTACAACTATGAGCGGAAAGCCAATTTCCGTTACCTGTGGGAGCAGGAGAACGGGTTGCGCACGACGGTCGAGCTGACGCACGCCAACTATGAGCCCTGCGGCAAGCTGTTCTACCGCACGATGGACGGCGAGAACCGTCTGCAGGAAGCGGTCAGTGCGGGCCAGGCCGAATCGGCGGCTGTCTTGTCCTCGCCGTTCAATGTGCATGATTTCACGACTTCCGAGGTGTCGTTCGGCATCCGTTATGCGCCGGGCGAGACGTTCATCAATACCAAGCAGCGTCGTTTGCCCATCAATCTCGACGCGCCGGTCTTCACGTTGAAGCATACGCTCGGTGTCAAGGGAGTGCTGGGTTCCGACTACAATTACAACTTCACCGAGGCAGGCATCTACAAGCGCTTCTGGCTCAGCTCGTGGGGAAATATTGACATGTATATCAAGGGTGGCATCCAGTGGAACAAGGTTCCTTTCCCGCTGCTGATCATGCCGGCCGCCAACCTTTCCTATATCTTGCAGGAAGGCACCTTCAACCTCATCAACAACATGGAGTTCCTTAACGACCGCTATGCCTCGCTCGATGTGTCATGGAACCTGCAGGGCAAGATCTTCAACCGCATCCCGTTGCTCAAGAAACTGAAGTGGCGTGAGTTCATCGGGGTGAAGTGCTTGTGGGGGACGCTGACGGACAAGAACAATCCTTTCCTGGAGCAGAACCGCCATGACCAGACGCTGATGATGTTCCCAGGGCACTTCAGTCCCGACGGCGGCTACGCTTATTCCAGCTATGTGATGGACAAGAAGAAGCCCTATGTCGAAGTGACGGCAGGTATCCACAACATCTTCAAGCTGCTGCACGTGGAATACGTGCGCCGGCTGAACTACAACGAGCTGCCCACCGCCAACAAATGGGGCATCCGTTTCATGATTCGTACGGTATTCTAAGCATCGGGCGGGGGAGCTTCGGCCCGAGGGCCGTCCTTCCCCGCCCGACTGAATAATTTTCTGCCAAAATTGCACCGGTTCGCAAAGTTTTTGTAATTTTGTCATGCTTCAAGAATAATAAAAGATATGATGAAAGCAGAAATTCAAAGCGTCAAGTTGCGGTTTGGTATTGTGGGCAATTCTGAAGGCCTCAACCAGGCCATTGACCGGGCGGTACAAGTGGCGCCTACCGACCTCTCTGTCCTTGTGACGGGCGAGAGTGGTGTGGGTAAGGAAAGTTTCCCCAAGATTATCCATCAGTTCAGTGGCCGTAAGCACGGGCCCTATATTGCTGTGAACTGCGGTGCCATCCCCGAAGGGACGATTGACTCCGAGTTGTTCGGCCACGAGAAAGGTGCCTTTACCGGTGCCATCAGCGACCGCAACGGTTATTTTGCCGAGGCCAATGGCGGCACTATCTTCTTGGATGAGGTAGGAGAGTTGCCGCTCTCCACCCAGGCCCGTCTGTTGCGTGTGCTCGAATCGGGCGAATATATTAAGGTAGGCTCGTCGAAGGTACAGAAGACCGATGTGCGGATTGTGGCGGCCACCAACGTGAACTTTGCCGAAGCCATTGCCGGAGGGCGGTTCCGCGAAGACTTGTTCTACCGTCTGAATGCCGTGCCCATCAAGGTGCCTGCCTTGCGGGAGCGGCCCGATGACATCCTCCTGCTGTTCCGTAAGTTTGCCGGAGACTTTGCCGAGAAATACCGGATGCCGGCCATACAGTTGGACGAGGAAGCCCGCCGGCTCCTGACGACGTATGCATGGCCGGGCAACATCCGCCAGCTGAAGAATATCACCGAGCAGATTTCCATCATCGAGACCGGGCGTGACATCACGGCCGATGTGCTTCGCAATTACTTGCCGGCACAGTCGGAATCGCACCTGCCCACCCTGTTCGGTGTGAAACCCTCGGCCGGCAAGTCGTTTGAGAACGAGCGGGAGATTCTTTACCAAGTGCTGTTCGACATGCGTCGTGACGTGACCGACCTGAAGAAGCTGGTCCATGAGATTATGGCCGAACGGGGAGCGGACGGGACGGCCGCCTCTCGTCCTCATGCACAGGTGGCTCCCGTGCAGTACATCCGTTCCACTCCCGTAGGGCTGGCCGATGGGACTGTCGGGGACAGTGAGGCCACTGTGTCGGTGATACATCCCACGGTCAGTGTGTCTTCGGGCGGCCAGCTCTCGGCCCGGAAGGTGAATCCTGTAGACGACCCCGACGACCCCGATTCCGCCGAGTATGTGGAGGAGAACCTGTCGCTGGACGAAGTGGAGAAGGACATGATACGCAAGGCCCTCGACCGTCACCACGGCAAGCGCAAGAACGCCGCCGCCGACCTGAAAATCTCTGAACGAACCCTTTACCGTAAAATCAAAGAATATGGACTCGATTAAGAACCGTTGCCGCCGGCTGTCCGTGCTGTCCGTGCTGCTCTGTCTGTTGGCCGCCTGCTCCGTTTCCTACAAGTTCAACGGCGCCTCCATCAACTATGACAAGGTGAAGACCATCACCTTCGAGAATTTTCCCAACCGTTCGGCTGCTTTCGTGTGGGGACCGATGGAAACCATGTTCAACACCGAGCTGCAAGACCGCTATATGCGTCAGACACGCCTCCGGCAGGTGAAGCGGGACGGAGACCTGGAACTCTCTGGAGAAATCGCCAACTACGATGCCTATAACAAAGGGGTGGGCTCGGACGGCTATTCCACGATGGCCGAGCTGCGCATGACGGTCAACGTGCGTTTTGTGAACAACTCCAACCACACGGAGGATTTTGAGCGGAAGTTCTCGGCCAGCCAGGAATATAATTCGAGCCAGTCGTTGGCCTCTGTGCAGGAGGAGCTGGTGAAGAAGATGATAGAGGACATCGTCGACCAGATTTTCAACGCCACGGTGGCCAACTGGTAAAGAGGGGGGGATCACCGCCATGCTGATACAGTCTAAATTGCTGCAATGGATGCAGCGCCCCGAGAAGATGGACCGCACGAGCCTTTTCGAGCTGCGTGCCCTGCTCGCCCGTTATCCTTACTACCAGACGGCCCGCCTGCTCTATCTGAAGAATCTCCGCCAGCTGGACGATCCGGCTTTTGCCGACGAGCTGCGTAAGGGAGCCCTCTTTGTGGCCGACCCCGGCAGACTCTTCTATTATATAGAAGGAGAGCGGTTCGTCATCGAGCGTCATCCTTCGGCGGTGGTCGGGAATGGGGAGAACGGGGCCGACCGTACCCTGTCACTCATTGATGACTTCCTGTCCCGTCTGCCCGAAGCCACCACCGGCGGATTGCCGTTGCCCGAGACCGAAGTGGCGACCGACTATGCCTCGTTGCTGCTCCGGGAAGAGCAGGCCGAAGGCGGTGACACACCGCCGGAAGGCATTCCCCTGAAAGGGCAGGCGCTGATAGACCGCTTCATCGAACAACGTCCCGCACCCGAGGTGTCCGAGACCGGGGAGCCGCCGTTGCCGGCCCCTTCAGAGGAGGAGGCGGCTGAGGAAGAACCGGATGACGAACGCTATTTTACGGAAACGCTGGCCAAAATTTATGTCAAACAGCAGCGATATGACAAGGCACTCGAAATTATTAAAAAATTAAATTTGAAATATCCGAAAAAAAACGCTTACTTTGCAGACCAAATGAGATTTCTTGAGAAATTGATTATTAACGCTAAAACCAAATAAAGAAAATGTATCTGTTATTTATTGTTTTGATTGTGTTGGCATCTATTCTGATGTGTTTCATCGTGTTGGTTCAGAACTCCAAGGGTGGGGGTCTGGCATCGAGCTTCGCCTCTTCCAATCAGATTATGGGTGTCCGCAAGACGACTGACTTCATTGAGAAACTCACTTGGGGCCTTGCCATTTTCATGGTAGTGGTGAGCATTGCCAGCTCTTATGTCATTCCTTCGGTTGTCGAAGGCTCTTCCGTCATCATGGAACAGGCTGTGAAGGAACAGAAGACCAATCCGCTGAACGCTCCTGCCGGTTTTGCCGCTCCGCAGACCGAGGCACCTGCCGCTGCCGACTCTTCGGCCAATAACTGATAACCCGTCTTCCGCAGGAAGCGATAGGCTCCGAGCCTTCCGTCTGGAGCCTTGCGAGGCGGAGAGGCATCCCTATACGCATTGCCGGGAGGCGATGACGGTAGGGGTGCCTCTCCGCTTTTTGTGGCTTCGGACATCTCCTACGCCTTGCATGGTTCTGCTGGATGAGCTTGTGGAGCCTTTCTGCGTACCCCGAGACTTTGTCCATGCGCGGGCTGACGCTCAGCGAAGGGTTGTCCGACTTGCTAGTGAATGCCATCTATAAAGACTCGTTGGGCTACCTGTGGTTCGGTACGGCCGGTTCGTTGGACTGTTTCGACGGAGCCCATATCCGCCAGTATCCGGTGGGGGGGCCGACGAACGGCTCAAGCGGGTCAATGCCATTGCCGAGCTGGCCGGTAACGAGATATGGATGGGCAACGGGGCCGGCTTGTGGAGGCTCAACCGCCGTCAGGGACGGCTGGAGCGCATGATGGCCACCGAGATAGATTGTGCCGTACACACCCTGCACACCGACGGGAGCGGCACCCTGTATGCCGGCACCCAGCACGGCCTGTTCATCTTCCGCGCCGGCAGGGTGGAGCAATGGCAGCCCGAGGGGAACATCCTCTCGTCTGCCAATGACATTTACGGCATCACCACCGGCGACCGTGCCGGCGAGCTGTGGCTCACCACCGCCCAAGGGCTGTATGCGTTTGAAGAGGAGAATCACGTGTTCCGTTATTACAGGCCCCAGACCCTGTCGGGCGAACATCCCTCGTCGTTCCGTGGCGTGACGCGCATCGGCAACAACCTCTACATCGCCACCGTGTGCGAAGGGCTGTTGGCCTTCAACCTGCGCACCCGCACCTTCTCCAACTTTGTCGATGTGGGGTGCAACATCATCTCCTCCCTGTCGGGCGACGGCAAGAACACCCTCTATGTGGGGACAGACGGCAACGGGGCCCACTTCGTCGATGTGCGCCGTCGCGCCGTGGTGCGTTCGTTCCGCCATCGTCCGGAGCCGGGCGAAATCGGCATCCGTTCCAATTCCGTCTATTCGCTGTTGGTAGACCGCGACGGCCTGGTCTGGATAGGCTACTACCAGCAGGGGCTGGACTATACGCTCTTTCAGAACCATCTTTTTTCCGTCTACGAGTTCCCGCCCCATTTCCAGTCGGGCGATGTTGTGGTGCGTTCCATCTGCATCCGCGGCAGCGAGAAGCTCATCGGTTCGCGCGGCGGCCTCTATTATATAGATGAGGCCTCCAACCGCTTTGCGGCTTTTGTCGGCGCTCCGTTGCGGTCGGGGGTGGTGTTCTGCATCTGTCCGTACGGCGATGAGTACTGCATCGGCACCTATGGCGGCGGTATGTTCCTCTTTGACCCCAAGACCCTCCGGCTGCGCGATTTCGAGCCCGGTGTGTGTCCGTTTGACACCGGCAATATCTTCTGTTTCTGTAAGGACCCGAACGATGATTTGTGGATCGGCACTTCCAAGGGAGTGTATTGCTACAGCGGCGGCCGGCAGAAGTACCATTTCACCCATGCCAACTCCAAGCTGCCGTCTAACAATGTCTTCGAGATTTTCTTCGACTCCTCCCACAAGGGGTGGGTGTGTACCGAGGCAGGCATGTGCCTGTGGGATCCCTCGGCCTGCGAGTTGCGCAACGATGTGTTCCCCGAGGGGTTTGCCCATCGGGAGAAGATGCGTGTCGTCTACGAGGATGCCGCCCATCAGCTCTATTTCTTCCCCGACAAGGGGCCGCTTTTCATCTCTGACCTGAAGATGAGCCGTTTCCGTCGGGTAGGGCCGGGCACGCCGCTCGAAGGGAAGAACGGAATGTTTGTCTTCGAGGACGAACGTCACGGGTTGTGGTTGGGCACGGACAACGGTCTGTTCTTGCGCGACCGCGAGGGCCGCTTCACGCCCTACACCTTTTTCGACGGCATCCCCGACCCGGTGTTTACCCTTTGTCCGCCTGTCCGCGACGAGCAGGGGCGTACGTGGTTCGCCAATTCTGGCGGTCTGCTCTACATGGACGATGCCCGGCTCTCGGTACACCAGAGCCATGCCTATCCGCTGCAGGTGACCGAGGTGACCGCCAACGCCAACGAGCCGGTGGCGGTGGTCCTGGAGGACGGACAGCCCGGAGTGCACCTGACTGCCCAGCAGAACAATGTCACGTTCCGGTTCTCGGACTTCTCGTTCACGGCTCCCGACGACATGGCCTATGAATACCTGATGGACAATGTAGACAGCACCTGGACCGCACTCCACGGCCACTCGTCAGTATCTTATTATCACTTGCCTTCAGGGTTGCGCCGGTTCCGGGTGCGTTGCATGGGGCAGCCTGATACCGAGACGGTACTGGCGGTGCAGGTCGATTATCCGCGCTATATCCTGGTCGGGTTGGCCGGGGTGGCGGTGTTGCTCGTCCTGCTGGTCGGCTCGTCGGTAGTGCGCTTCCGCCGTGCATATATAGAGGAAGAAGAGGAGAGGGTCCGCCCGGCGGCAGAGCCGGCCATGGTGGAACGTGTACCCGATGACGACGAGACGGAAGCGGCTTCCGAAGCCGCTCTGGTGGAGAAATACCGCACGGTGAGTGTCAGTGCGGAGGAATGTGAGCGGCTGGCCTGCCGGTTAGAGCGGGTCATGCGCGAAGAGCGGCCCTACATGCAGCCAGACCTCAAGGTGGCCGACCTGGCCGCCCGGTTAGACATCTCGGCCCACACGCTGTCCTACCTCTTCAGCCAGCACCTGCAGCGCAACTATTACGACTACATCAACGACTTCCGCATCGAGGAGTTCAAGCGTCTGGTGGATACCGACGAGCAGGGCAAATACACCCTCACGGCCTTGTCCGAACGGTGCGGCTTCAGCTCACGCGCTTCTTTCTTCCGCTATTTCAAGAAGAGCACCGGCATCACGCCCAGCGAGTACATCAAGCACAGCCGTGCGCAGAAGACTACTCCCACCGTGTGATTTCTTGTCCCGCCAAGCGTGGCGGCCTTCCTCCGCATCCCCTTCAGGAGGTCTCGGCAAAAATAAAATGTTTTTTTTTCGGGAGGCTTAGTAAGTTCCCGCCGTTCACTCGTATTATAGGGTGAAAACAATCTCCGATACAACTTAAATTCAATAATAATATGAGATGCATTAGAAACAGTATGTTATGGCTCTTTGTCCTTCCGTTGCTCGGAACGTCGTGCAGCAGTGAGGCCGGGCCGGAGCAAGAGACACCGGCCGCCTTTCTGGTGAGCGTCGAGGGCGACGCCTCGCAGCAGGAGGCGTGGGGCAGCCTGATAGACCGCCGTTTCGCAGTGCAGATGGACGGCATCGTGAAGAAGTACATGGTGGATGCCAAAGGCAACCTCACTTCGGCCGAACCGTTCGTCTGGAAAGGCGAGGCGCGGGCGCAGGTAGTGGCTTGGTATCCCTACAACGGAGGGGTGAAGCAGGAAGAGTTGCTGGTAGAGGCCAACCAGAGTATCCCGGCCCTGTATCAGGCGAGCAACCTGATGGAGGCGGTGAATGCAGAGGCCGGTAAGGACAATGCCGGTCTGGTGTTTGTCCACCGTGTGGGCAAGATGGTCTGCGCCTTGCAGGAAAAGCCGGCTTCCGCTGCCCGTGATGCCGGTGAGGCCGAGGGAGGCATTGACTTCAGCGGTGCCAGCGTGACCCTGCTCAACCTGAAGGGGGTGAAGCAAGGCAACAAAATCCGTATGAGCGATGACTTCAGGGCCTACATGGTGGCGCAGGTCATTCCGGCAGGCACCGAGTTCATGGAGGTCCGCCTGCAGGACGGGCGCAAGTTTGTCCATGTCATGAAGGAGGACTTCAATCCCGCCGAAGGTATCAAGTATGATATGACGGTGAGCATTGATCCCGAGTTGGGCAGTATCGACCTCACCATCCGCGAGTCTTCGCAATGGGCGGGTGAGGAGGAAGTCCTGAATCCCGATAGCGGAACCCTGCAGCCGGGTACCGGCGGCAGCTGGGGCAATGGTGGCGGCGAGGATGTCAACGGAAGTACAGGTGGCGCCAACGACCCGAATGCCGGCAGCAGCTGGGGCAACGGTGGCAGCGAGGATGTCAATGGCAGTACGGGCAACACGACCCCGGGTGCCGGTGGCGGCTGGGGCAACAGCGAGAACGAGGACGTAGACGGCAATGTGCCCACCACTACTCCGGGAGCGGACGGCGGCTGGGGCAACAGCGAGAACGAGGACGTCAATGGCAATGTGCCTACCGCCACACCGGGAGCTGGCGGTGGCTGGTCATCAGAAGAAGAGAGTGTCACCGGCGAAAAAGAGCCGGAAACCACTAACGGATAAATGAATCAATAATATTACTTAACGCATAAAAATTTAAATTATGAGAACATTATCTTTCAGAACATTGTTCACGATGTCAGCGTTGGCCATGTTGGCTGCCTGCAGCCAGGAGGAAGGGATAGAGTCGGTTTCCGATGCGTCTTCCAACTCGTTGGCGTTGACCATCAGTGCTAATTCTTTGGGTTTTGAGTCGGCCGACCCGACCGCCCGTGCTACGGAGGACAACAATCACGCCACGGTATTCGAGAACGGTGACCAGATGGGGTTGTTTGTGATAGAGAATCCTGGCGATGAGGGCAAACTTTTGCTCAAGAACATTCCGCTCACCTACGATGGGAGCAAGTGGACTGCTGCCAGCAACATCTATTATTACGAGAATGCTGATTATGTGGCTTATTTCCCGTACAGCAATGCGTTGTCTGTCAGCAAGCAGAAAACCGATGAGGTGAAAGCGGCTATCAAGGCAGCGTTCGACGGCAAACTGACGGCGCAGAACGGAACGGCCGATACGTATCGGGCTGCCGACCTGATGGTGGCAAGTATTGATGCGGCTTCTTTGGCAGCCCAGACCGGGGCTACCAAGAACCTGACTTTCAACCTGGCCCATCAGTACTCGCTGGTAGAAGTCAAGGTGCCGGTACACCAGTTCTCTTATCCCATAGTAGGCGAAGGGGAGAATCCGGTGAAGACCTACAGCATCCCGATGGTGAGCTTCTCGATGAACGTGAAACAAGGAGATGCGGAGGCGGCTGCTGTGACACCGTGTGAAGTAGAGTCTGGTGTCTACCGTTACTTGGTTGACCCGGCTACCGTGAAAGTGAGCGGTAAGTTTATGGATCCGTCTGACAACCGTCCCGTGAACTTTGCAGGTTCAGAGAAGGCGTTGGCATCCGGTAAGTATATCCGCTACAATGTCTCTTACGAAGGTGCTCCCGCCGATGAGGTGAAAGCGTTGACGACAGATGATTTGATGGGTTGCTACTATTATAAGAACACCAATACCGGCGAAGGTATCGTTTGGCCCAAAAGCTTCACGTCATTGCCTACTGCCGCCAACATGAACTGCTTGGGTATCATCTTCGATACAGTGGGTGAGGAAATCC
>CAMAFR010000062.1 GCA_945833835.1 uncultured Bacteroides sp. | reverse complement strand
CAGTCCTCATAGTCCATAGATTGGTGGAATGTGGTGAACATCACTCTTCTGTCACCCTTCAACTGGTTATACTCGGCCATCAGCTCTTCGCGAGTGGCATGCTCTGCGTCAAACTCAGGGCTACACAGGCGTACCACCCATTCGGGGACGCAATACGTCTTGCCCGTTCCGGGAGCACCTTGCAGAACTATATTCTGACGTTTCTTCCATAGATTGACATAGAAATCGTGCCGCGAGTCTTCCTCGTTGCTGGCTGCTCCATTACCGCTATGGTAGGCGTTCGATGACAGGTCTACGAATGATTTCTCATGCAGAATGCCATCCTTGATCTTGTCCTTGATTTCATCCAGTATCTTCATATACTGTTTATATTGCGGTACACTATTGGGAAGTTCGATGCCGTAGTTCTGATGCAGGTAAGCCTTGTTGGTGCTGTCGAAGGCAAGAAAGTCCTCAGGACGAATCCAAAACAGTGCCATCGTGATATTGATGTTGATGCGATATTGCTTGATGACAACATTGAACGTATCTTCAATGTCCTCACCATTGACCACTTTCTCAAACAGACTCCAAAGATTGCCTATGTCTTCTTTCTCCCTCAGATTTCTATATCCAAAGAAATATGAGCGTTGGTTGTTCAATGTGGGGATGCCCTCGAAATCTGTTGGTGCATCACTATCCATATTGAAGAGTTTCTTGAACAGTTTCGCCGAGTTGATTCTATTCTCTGACTTGATGCCCCGGTTGAACAGCCCGAAAACCGTGAAGGGATCTACATCGGTCAGCAAATCATCCACGCCTTTATTGTCATGCAGATAGTTGGCCAGAAGTTTCTCTCTGTTCTCGTATATCAAGGAGAGCAGCGAAGCACGGTCGCCACGGTAGTCCATCAACTTCTCCGCCAACTCCTTATAAAAGGGAATCCATGTATATTTCATATTCTTTTCTGTTTAATGTACTGTTGACGCATTCTCCAACCTGATTGTACCTGTCAGCAATTGCTGCATCATGCCCTGTCTGAATTGCATAGCGCAGATAGAATTGACGCGATAGCCCCCAGAGATGATGGCATCAAGGTTGTAGTACGTTGCAAGATAGTTTTTCCCGTCAGCGGCAGTTGCCGAATTTTTCTCGGTAACTGAATCCTCAATGAGTTCTCCGCTTTTGAATATCATTGTTACAAGATTGCTGTAGGTATATAAACATTCAATGAGCGGGCTGAAAGTTCTTTTCCAAACCAAATCGAACTTGATTGCCTTATCATATATAGTTACATCCTTCGTTTGCCTGTTACCACCTCGCTCATCAAGGTTCGTTTCAGTTCCTTGCATTCCTCTATCTGCTTTTCCATATTGGCAATGTTGGCATCTATCTCGCTGCTCTTTTCATTATGGAAAGCCGCTGACTATCCACGCCTCACCGTCCGTGCAAAGTTGTATCTTCTGCCGCGGGGCGGCGGCTGAACTCGCAACCGCAATACCGCTGGTTGTAGAACCCGTACTCCTTGATGATGGCCAGTCGCCGTTCGCTCAGACCGCCTTTCCGCCAGTTCTGCTCCCACCACACGACATCCGGATAAGGAGCCACGGCAAAACGGCCGGCCTCATTGATCTGGTCCAGACTTTTCCACCGCGAAGAGGCCAGCGTGGTGGTGATGACCTTGAAGCCATGCTCATGGGCATAGCGCGCCGTGGCACGCAGTCGGAGCTTGAAACACTGCAGGCAGCGCCCTCCCCGCTCCGGCTCGCCCTCCAGCCCCTGCACCCCGCAACGCCAGGCGGCATGGTCGTAATCGGCATCCACCATGTCCAGCCCCAACGAAAGGGCATAGCGGGTGCACTCGTCTTTCCGTATGAGGTATTCCTCTATCGGGTCAATGTTGGGATTGCAATAATAGATGGTGGGACGCACCCCGTGCTCCATCAGCCACTCGATGATGGCCGACGAACAAGGAGCGCAACAGGTATGCAGCAGCACCCGGTCTTCGCCGCCGGGCACCTGCCATTCCGGCTTTTTCTTCTTCATGGAATTTCTTGTCATTATAGGGTGATTCGATATGCTTGCACTATGCCGGGGCGTGCCGGGGAAGACAGCCTCCCCCCCGACGCGCCCCAGGAATGACACACGGAAACACAGCATCAGTTCTCCTTACGCATCAATGCCCCGTAGAGGATGATGACACAGAAGCAGATGAGCGGCAGTACAAACGAGGCATTCACAGCCGGTATGCCCAGCACCGTATGGCAGTCGATGATGGAAGCCTGCAACGGCGGCAGGATAGACCCGCCCAAGATGGCCATGATGAGCCCGGCCGCACCGAACTTGGCATCATCGCCCATGCCCTTCAGGGCAATGCCGTAGATGGTGGGGAACATCAGCGACATACAGGCCGAGACACCTACCAGGCAGTACATGCCCTTGATGTCCTGGAAACCGATGACCCCCAGGGTCAGCAGGGCGGCGGCCACTGCCAGCACCATGAGCAGCCAGCCCGGTTTGACGAAGCGGAGCATGAAGGTGCAGACGAAACGGCTGATGCAGAAAATCACCATCGCCACAATGTTGTAACGCTGCGACAACACCTCGGCTGCCTGTTCTTCCATGCCCTCGGACATGAACAGACGGGTGCCATACTGGATGACGAAGGTCCAGCACATGATTTGCGCCCCCACATAGAAGAACTGGGTCAACACGCCCAGCCGATAGCTCTTGCGGGCATAAATGCGCTTCAAGGTGGGGAAGAAGTCAATGGAATGGGACTTGTCGGCATTGTGCGGCATCTTGGAGAGGCGGATGACCAGCAGCATGACCAGAATCACCACCCCTATCACCAGATAAGGAGCTATCAGCACCGAGAGGTCGGAATCCTTCACCGCCTCGAACTCCGCCTGCGAGAGCTGGGCACGCTCCTCGGTGCCCAGCGGATGGAGCCGGTTCTGGATGAAGTTCATCGCCACAAACATCCCCATCAGCGAGCCGATGGGATTGAAGGCCTGCGCCATGTTCAGCCGTCGGGTGGCCGTCTCCTCGGTCCCCATGGAGAGGATGTAGGGATTGCAGCTCGTCTCCAGGAACGACAGGCCGCAGGTCATGATGAAATAGGCCAGCAGGAACGGATAGTAGGCACCGGTGTACTTGGCCGGGAAGAAGGCCAGCGCACCGAGGGCATACATGCCCAGGCCCATGAGGACACCTGCCTTGTAGGTGTACTTACGGATGAACATGGCCGCCGGAAACGCCATGGCAAAATAGCCGCCGTAGAACGCCACCTGCACCAGGGCGCCGTCTGTCACGCTCATGCGGAAAATCTTGGAAAACGCCTTCACCATGGGGTTGGTGATATCATTGGCAAAACCCCAGAGCGCAAAGCACAGGGTAATCAAGATGAAAGGAACGAGGTAGCTCACCCCGTCTTTGCTAAGAATGGATTGTTTCATTACATTGGTATTATAGGTTAACAAAAAGGGGACAGAAAAGCGAAGGGTTTTTCAGGAAGCGGACACCGACGCCACTCCCCGAAAAACCCTTGCGGTTCTTTATCGCACCAGCTCCATCTGGGCACGGATGTTCCCGATGGCCGTCGCCTCTACCGGACCGGCAGCCACCTGCAAGCCTGTCGCAGCTGCCGTGATGCGGTTGAGATAGCCGTTCTGCGAACCGCCGCCGATAATCTGCAACTTCTCCACAGGGCGTGGCAACAGCCGGTTCAGGCCCTCGATGCCCTTGCGGTAACGCTCGCCCAGCGAGAGCAGCACGCACTTCACGAACTCGCCCTGCGACTGCGGCACCTGCTGTCCGCTCTGACGGCAGTAGGCAGAGACGGCATCGGCCATGCTCACAGGGCTGACAAACATCGCATCATCCACATCGATGACCGAGGCTATCTGGGCCGCTTCGGCATCGGCCAGCAGGACACCATAGTCCGTGCACAAGCCTTCTTCCGCCCATGCGCCCATGAGTTTCTGCAAAATCCACAGTCCGGTGATGTTCTGCAGGAAGCAGATCTTGCCTTCGGCACCGCCCTCGTTGGTGAAACCGTTCAGGCGGGCCTCTTCGGTCAGAATCGGACGGTCGGTCACAACGCCCAGCAGTGACCACGTGCCCGAGCTCAGGAAAGCCGTGCAGGCTCCGTCCTCGGCCGGCGGCACCGCATAGACGGCGCTCGCCGTGTCATGCGAAGCCACCGCAATGACCGGCACTTCATAATCCACTCCTATTTCCTCACACACCTCCGGCTTGAGGATGCCCCGCCGCTCGCCGGGCATGACGATGTCGCCGAACAAACGTTCGGGGAGTCCCAGGCGGCGTATCAGCTCCCAGTTCCATGTCCGTGCCTCGATGTCCATCAGTTCGGAAGTCGAGGCGATGCTGTACTCGTTGTTCGCCACTCCGGTGAGGAAATAGCTGAACAGGTCGGGCATGAACAGCAGGCGGTCGGCCACATCGAGCAGCACGTTGTTTTCCCGCTTCATGGCATAGAGCTGGAACAGGGTGTTGATGGCCATCACCTGCGTGCCGGCCACCGCATAATGTTCCTGGGGGTCTACCCGTTTGAAGACCTCTTCGGGCATCCCCTCGGTGCGGGGGTCACGGTAACATACCGGATTGCCCAGCAGGTTACCCGCGCGGTCAATCAGTCCGAAGTCCACTCCCCAGGTATCGATACCGATGCTCTGGATACGGTAGCCCTTCTCGGCAGCCATACGGATGCCCTTCTTCATGTCCTCGAACAGCGAGAGGAAATCCCAGTAGATATGTCCGCCCATGCGCACCTGCCGGTTCTGGAAACGGTAGATGGTGTCCAGCCGGAGCTCACCTTCGGAGGTGAAGCCGGCGATTACCCTGCCGCTTCCGCCTCCGAAGTCGATTGCCAAATACGCCTCTTTCATTTTGTCTTCTTGCCTAACACGTATGTCTCCAGGTCGTCTATCTCGGCTTTGGTCAGCGTGTCATGCTTGCCGCCCGTCAGCACGATGATCCGGCAAGCCATCTCGAAGAACATGGCCCGCTCGAACGCCTGGTCAAAGTCCTTGCCGCACACCACCTGTCCGTGCTTGCGCAACAAGACAGAGTTGTGGTCCTTCATGGCCGTGATGACAGCCTCGGCCAGTTCCTTCGAGCCGGGACGGTAATAAGGGATGATAGGAAGTTCGGCACCCACGTGGCAGGGCACTTCGGCCGTCACGTTGAAGTCAGTGGGCAGTTCCTTGCTGCAGGCCACCACCGTAGCATACGGCGACTGGAAGTGGAGCACCACATTCACGTCCGGACGTTCGCGCAGCACGCCGAGGTGGAAGCCGTGTTCCATAGAAGGCTTCACGCCGTTGAGCACCTCGCCCGTAGCCAGGTTGCATACAGACACTTTTTCTTTCGGCAACGTCGGTACCCATGAGCCGGTACCCGAGAGCAACACCTCTTCGCCTACGCGCCAGGAAATGTTACCGCTGCTGCACACTGTAAGACCGGCGTCACCCACCCGGTGAGCCTCTGCTATAAACTTCTCAATCTGTTCGTTCGTTATCATAATACTTTCTTATAAAGGTCCAAAATAATTTCTTCGTTCACTTCACGCGGGTTGCCGGGAGTACATACGTCGGCAAAGGCGGCCTTGGCCAGGCGGGGCAGGTCGTCGGCAGTGATGCCCAGATCCGTCAGATGCTGCGGGATGCCTACCCGTACAGACAGCTCGCGCACGGCACGGACAGCCGCATCGGCAGCCTCCTCACGGGTCATGCCCGGACGATAGACATTCATGGCCTTGGCAATCTCCACATACTTGTCGAGGGCGGCAGGAGCGTTGAACTCCATGATGGTGGGCAGCAGCAAGGCATTGGCCACGCCGTGCGGAATGTCGAAGATGGCTCCCAGCGGGTGGGCCATGCCATGCACGACACCCAGTCCTACGTTCGAGAAGGCCATTCCGGCGATATACTGTGCCACGGCCATACCGTTGCGGGCTTCGGGGTTGGTGGGCTCGTTCACGGCGGTCTCTAAGTAGCGGGCAATCATCTCGATGGCCTTGATTTCGAACATGTCGCTCATTTCCCAGGCACCCTTGGTGATGAGGCCCTCAATGGCATGCGTCAGCGCGTCCAGTCCGGTGGCTGCCGTCAGGCCGCGCGGCAGGGTGTACATCAGTTCGGCATCCACAATGGCCATGCAGGGAATGTCGTTGGGGTCCACACACACCATCTTCTTGTGGTTCTCCTCATCGGTGATGACGTAGTTGATGGTCACCTCGGCCGCCGTTCCGGCAGTTGTCGGGAGGGCGATGATGGGCACGGATTTCTTCTTGGTGTCGGCCACGCCTTCCAGCGAGACCACATCGGCAAACTCAGGATTGTTGGTGATGATACCGATGGCCTTGGCCGTGTCCATCGACGAGCCGCCGCCGATGGCGATGATGAAGTCAGCGCCCGAAGCGGCATAAGCCGCCAGTCCGGCCTTGACATTGGCCACGGTAGGATTGGGCTTGATTTCGCTGAACACTTCATACGGAATGCCGGCGCCACGGAGCACGGCCAGCACCTTGTCGGCCACACCGAATTTGATGAGGTCCTTGTCGGTAGCCACAAAAGCCTTGGTCAGACCCAGGCGTGAAATCTCTTTGGGAAGCACCTCGCGCGCCCCCGGTCCGAAGTAGGATACTTCGTTCAATACAAAACGGTTGATCATTTTTAGTTTAGATAGTAAGGAAAGGTAATGAAAAATCAGCTTTTCTCTTGCGGTCGGGTGTCCGGCTTCCGCCGGACACCGCGCTCCTTATTTGTACATCGGTCCGTAGGTCTGGCAGGCACGATAGTCGGCGCCTTCCTTGTCCATACCGAATGCGTTCCATGCGGCGGGACGGAAGATGGCATCGTCGTCCACATTGTGCATACATACCGGGATGCGCAGGATGGAAGCCAGCGTAATCAGGTCCTTGCCGATATGGCCGTAGCTGATGGCACCGTGGTTGGCCCCCCAGTTGTTCATGACAGAGTAGACATCCTTGAAGGCCGGTTTGTCACACAGACGGGGCACGAACCAGGTCGTGGGCCAGGTATGGTCGGTACGTTCGTCCAGCAGGTGGTGTACTTCCGGATCGATTTCCACCGTCCAGCCTTCGGCAATCTGCAAGACGGGACCCAGCCCCTTGATCAGGTTCAAGCGGCTCATGGTCACCGGCATACCGCCCTTCGACAGGAAGTTCGACGAGAAGCCGCCGCCCCGGAAGTAGTCGCGGTTGGCCGGATACCAGGTAGTGGCCTCCAGACACTTGTCCACTTCGGCCTCGCTCACTTCCCACCAAGGCTTCATGGTGGGGTTGCCTTCGGCGTCAACCTGCTGTCCGGTGCCGTCCAGCGTAGTGGCTCCCGAGTTGATGAGGTGGATGATGCCGTTCTTGGCCAGGCCGGTCAGTTCCTTGCCCGTCACGCGCTTCACGGCTTCGGGGCTCCAGTAGGTGCGCACATCCGAGAAGATCTGGGCACGGTTGGTCAGCAGGTGGCCGAAGAGCATGGCCACGCCGTTGCAGGCATCGTTCTCCGTAGCCAGCACATAGGCCTCACGGATGCCGTTCCAGTCAAACGAAGTATTGAGCAACGCTTCAGAGAAGTCGCCGTTCGGATAGAAGTCCGTCCACTGGCGCTGTCCCTGGAAACCGGCGGCAATGGCGTTGTGGCCCAATGCCTCTTCCTTGAAGCCCATTTCCTTCAGTTTGGGGTTGCCCTGCATGAGGTCGCGCATGATGATGGTCATCTTCACGATGAATTCCCAGTCGGCCTCCTTCTCGGCACGGGTCTTCTGTTTGGCCTCGACGTTGAAGTCCTGGCCCTCGTTCTTCTTGCAGTGGGCCTCGGTCCATGCCATGGCCTTGGCGAACTCTTCCTTGTCATAAATGCCTTCTGTCATGCGGCGGATGATTTCGGTCAGGTCTATCGACTCGCAGCGCATACCGAGGTATTCCTGGAAGAAGTCGGGGTTCACGATAGAGCCGGCAATGCCCATCGACACACTGCCCATCGAGAGGTAGGACTTGCCGCGCATGGTGGCTGCCGCCTGTGCAGCACGGGCAAAGCGCAGTATTTTTTCGGCCACGTCGGCAGGTATGCTGTTGTCTTCGATGTCCTGCACGTCATGTCCGTAGATGCCGAAGGCAGGCAGTCCCTTCTGGGCGTGTCCGGCCAATACGGCTGCCAGGTAAACGGCTCCCGGGCGTTCCGTACCGTTGAATCCCCATACGGCTTTCGGGTAATAGGGGTTCATGTCCATGGTCTCGGCTCCGTAGCACCAGCAGGAAGTCACCGTGATAGTGGCCCCCACGCCTTCGCGCTCGAACTTTTCGGCGCAGGCCGCACTTTCGGCCACACGGCCGATGGTAGAGTCGGCAATGACACATTCTACGGGGCTTCCGTCACCGTTCTTCAGGTTAGACGAAATCAGTTCGGCCACTGCTTTGGCAAGATTCATGGTTTTTTCCTCAAGGCTTTCGCGCACGCCGCCCTGACGTCCGTCGATGGTGGGACGGATTCCGATTTTAGGATACGTTTTCATAGTCATTGTTTTATTAAAGTTAGTAGCAAGATTTTTTCATAGTCAGGTCAAGCCCCTCCCCAAGAAGGGCTTACTGCAAAGTAACGGAATCTCTTTGTCTTCACAAAGGCAGAGCGTCTGTTTAACAATAATTTTATCTTTCCTTTTCTGGCAAAGAAAGAACGCCGATGCCTTGACCCATCTTTCCGCTCAAAGGCACTGAATGTCCGTCCCAAGTCTTCGAGCGGACATTCAGTGCCTTCGGCCAAGATATCAGCTGGTCCTGTCAGTCTTTACCGGAAGCACTGATCTCCTGTTGGTATAGCCGGTAAAATCGCTCTTTGATTTCTTCCCTTACTCGCCGGAACTCGAGCAGAAGGACCTCTTCGCTACCTTCGCTCTTCGAAGGATCGTCAAACCCCATGTGTAACCGATGCCTCACTTCACCGGCAAAAGCCGGGCAACTCTCGTTCGCACCTCCACAAACCGTAATCACATAATCCCAAGGCTGCTGCAGGAAATCTTCTACCCGTTGAGGGGTGTGGGAAGACAGGTCTATTCCGACCTCCTTCATGACTTTCACCGCCAACGGATGGACCCTCCCCGCAGGTGCGGTGCCTGCCGAGCACACAGTAAGCGTTTCATCAAACGATTGCATAAAGCCATGCGCCATCTGGCTGCGGCAACTATTCCCTGTACATATTATCAATATTCTCATTTTTATCCTAATAAAAGGTTAAACATATATCCTGAAAGAATTATAAAGAGCGTGACGGTGGAGAAGAATATGGTAATCAGCTGCCACGTCATCACTTTCTTCAGCAGGGTGGCCTCGGGAAGCGACAACCCCACTACCGCCATCATGAAGGCTATGGCGGTGCCCATAGGGATGCCTTTCGCCACCAACACCTCGACCACCGGGACAACACTCGCCGCATTGGCATACATCGGCACGGCAAGAAGAACACTCAACGGCACAGCGAACCAGTTGTCGCGCGACATGTACTGCGCAAAAAAGTCCTCAGGAACGAAACCATGCATCAACGCTCCTATGCCAATGCCTATCATCACATACGCCAGCACTCCACGCACAATCTGCCAAGCATCGCCGACAATGGCTGGAAACCGCCGGAAAAACGTAGTGCTATCCTTCTCCCACACGGCAGACTGCCGATCCGACTGTGCCTGCACCTGCTTCACCCAGTCACTCAAATAGGATTCCAGACGCATACTTCCCAACACAATGCCACCCAGACACCCAAGAAGGATGCCACTGACAAGATAGATCAGCGTGGCCTGCCATCCGAACGATCCAAGGAACATGGCCACCGCCACCTCGTTGACCAAAGGAGAAGTGATGAGGAAAGCCAAGGTTACTCCCAGCGGAATACCCCCCTTCACAAATCCGATGAACAACGGAATGGAGGAGCAGGAACAGAACGGAGTGATGGCACCAAAGACCGCCGCCAGCAGGTATTGCAGGCCGTAGAGACGATGGCTGACGAGAAAGTTCTTCAGCCGCTCAATGGGGAAATAGGCATTGATCACTCCCATGATGGTGCTGATGAGGAAGAGCAGCAGCAAGATTTTCACACTGTCATAGACAAAGAAGTTGAGGGCAGTCCCCCAAGCGGAAACTTCATCGCAGCCCATGACCGTATAAACCAGCCAATCGGCAAAACTCTGTATCATAACTACATTTTTAGGATAATCCCAACATCCGTCTCACTTCCGCCTCATTGGGCACCTTGCCTTTGAGCATCACCTTGCCGTCGACCACCACGGCTGGAGTTGACAGGATATTGTAACGCATGATTTCCTCCATGTCTTCTACCTTGGTGAGCCTTACCTCCATCCCACTGCCTTTTATCACTTTCTCCACCACGGAAAAAGTGCTCTTGCATTTGGCACAGCCGGGACCGAGCACTTTGATTTCCTTGATGCTATGCAAATCGCCGGCGGCTGCCTCATCTGTCACGTTCTTCATTTCACCGGCAGGAATGGCATAGGCTGTAGCACCCGAGCACTTACAGGGCTTTGACGAGAACAGGGAAGCCCAGAATCCCTTCTTTTCTTTCTTTTCCATATTTTATAAATAAAAAGTATATGTATAATACCATCCCACAAAGAGGAACAACGCCGTCACTAAACGGTGGAACCACTTCTGGAACACTTGCATCTTATGATAAAACCCGGCCACATTGGCCACGCTGTAGGCGATGACCCAAGCCGCAACCACTACAGGCAAACCTGTCGCCAAGGCATAAAAGGCCGGAAGCGCATAGCCCCCCGCCACGGATGCGGACATGGGGATGAGCATACCAAAATAGAACAATCCACTTGTGGGGCAAAACGCCAGGGCAAACAAGATACCCAACAGCAAACTCCCCCCTGCTCCCCGAAGCCGATCGCCACGCTCTGAAACGTTGAAGCCAAAGCGGGACCATGGAAGGCGATCGCCCAATAACATCAAAATACCCATGACTGCCAGTACAGGTCCCAACAACCGCTCGCCCCAGCGACTCACCTCCGCCTGGAGATCAAAAGTGTCAACGCCTCCACGCAGCATATAGATAAGCAGAGCACCGAGGCTGGAGTATGCCGCCATACGACCCAACGTGTAGAGCATACCGTAGAAGAAAGTACGGTTCTTGCTTTTGATATCTTTGCTGATGAAACAGATGGCGGTAATGTTCGTGGCAAGCGGACAGGGGCTTAAGGCAGTAAGCAGCCCCAGGATGAAAGCGGTCAGCACAGGCGTTTCGCTGGCTTCCAGCCATGTTTGCAGAATCTCCATAACCTACCTGAGCAGTTCTTTCATCTTCACACGTAGCCCTTTCTTGAATTCATCGGTATGATACCGGGCGTTCCTGAAGGCAAACTTTGTCATGTCGTTGCGATCCTCCTTGCCCTCCTTCCAGCCGTTGATATAGAGCGATGACCAAGTGACACGATAAGCTTTGGCTATCTTTGCTCCTTCTGTAGTCGACATGTCCACCACCTTAAACACCACCTTGCCCTTCTTCTTCTCTACGGCAAAGTCTTGGTCCACCACCTCGTGAGCATACTTCTCAATGGCCATGCATGTCTGACATCGCTGTTTGCCATAAAAATACACTACTTCGACACGGTTTCTCACATTTGTCTGAGTCCATGCGACCGTGGCCAAAAGGCTCAGAACCCCTACTAACAAATACCTTCTCATCATTATATACCAATTCTTTGTTTGTAATTCGTAAAACAACAAACAACCAGAGTAAAAAAAGGTCAGCAACACCTTTTTTTCTCACACAAACACTGGTCGAGGAAGTTGCCAAACAACTCCTTGGCCAACTGCCAGTTGTCACGGTTGATGCAGTATTTCACCTTCGGCGACTCTACTTCTCCTTGTATCAGTCCAGCCTCCTTCAACTCTTTCAGGTGTTGGGATACCGTTGCCTTGGCTATCGGCAGCTCCTCATGGATGTCACCGAAATAGCAAGTTTCCTGTTTGGCAAGAAACTGCAGAATAGCTATCCGAGCGGGATGCCCCATCGCCTTGGCAAACCTTGCCAACTGTTCCTGCCTTATGCTATAATCCTTGTTTGCCATATCTTTTCTTTTGTTCGCAAATATACGAACATAATTTCATTTTCCAAATACCGTGAAACGATTTAGAAACTGTTTTGAATTAAATAAAAAATATTGTTATGTGGTAATATAATTTA
>CAMAFR010000061.1 GCA_945833835.1 uncultured Bacteroides sp. | reverse complement strand
GCATTCAGATGATGCTTAACAAATATTTTCGATGATTTCAAAACAGTTTCTAAAAACGATGAGGTTGATCGGAAAAATATGGGATAGTCTGCCGGTTAAATCAGATTGAAGGAATTAAATGACTATCCCTATCTATGCAAAAACGAATTTCCCTGTATGCATATCTGCTCCAATCTTGAATCGGACGCAAAAGTAAGCATTTCAAAACCCGGACAGAGGATAATTGGGGTAAACCGCTATGCATGAGAATCTTAATGTTGAGTTTTAGGAATTTTAAGAGACACTAGTGCTTTACCTTACGAAGGTACGAAATTCTAAGCAAATCACAACGGCGGATACAACGTGCTCCTTTCCGTCAACCGTCAGCCGTATGTTAAACTTTATATCCTTCGCCATACTGTTAAATGTGTTAAAGCGTTTCCTTTATCGTGCCCTATTTCCTATGTTTGTAACAACCAACTATACAAATATAAGAAGATGAACAAAGACAAAATTTTTAAATTCCGGCGTTATGTGGTAGCAGTAAGTTCCTTTTTTGCGCTGATTTCTCTCGTCATGATTCTCATTGGCTTTTTACTGATCCTGATTGAAAACGACTGTCATCTTAGCACAGGGGGCGGTAAATTTTATTTCTTCGGTGGGGTCGTCCTGTTCATATTCTCATATTTAGTCTTTGATCTGGCGAAGCTGTCAGGAGAGGAGATTCTGATGCGAAAATGGGAGGCCGAGCGCGAGGAGGATTCTGAATCTTAATCCTGCCGGCTCTTCATTCTCCGCTCGAACCTTCTTCGGGCATCGTCACGAGAAACGGGCTCCGCCTCTTCTTTCCCCCCGCTGTCCCACGGCATCGGCATCAGCTCTTTCGGTGAACATCTCTTCGTCAGATACGGCTGAAGGAAATGGAAGACGAGGTTGTTTTTTACCTTACGAAGGTACGAAATTCTAAGCAAATCACAACAATGTAGGGCTTTCGGTAACGCTCACATTTGTTGTTTTTTACCTTACGAGGGTACGAAATTCTAAGCAAATCACAACGCAATCCATAATGATTAAATGCCCTTTTCAGGCTTTCCTTTTGCCCTGTCATTCTGAGCAAAAACGAAGAAACAACGTTCGGCGGCCCGAAGGGGAAAGCCAATCTGTAAGCATCAAGTGAGTGTATTCAGATGCTTCACTGCGTTCAAGAAGAAGATCCGCTCGGCGGTATCGGTAAATGCCCTGCCGGCCTTCTTCACTTCATCCTGTGCGACAGCGAACTCACGGGCAAACTGCCGGATGTCCGTCTGTGCAGCCACCACATGCTCCTTGCCGTCAATCGTCAGCCGTATGTTGAACTTTACATCCTTCGCCATCCATTAAAATCGTTAAATCATTGGTCAGAACTCCGTTTGTTTGTTATTTTTGCACACAAATAAATAGCCTTGAAGAGATGGAAGACAGCGATGAAAAAAAACCGGGTATTCAGGAGTACGTATTAGTATATTGCGGACTTTTTTCCTCTTTTTTTGGTAAACAGGCTCCGGTAGCACTCCTACTCGCCATTGTATGCAGAAGAAACGATCTTTTATCTACAATATTTATTTCATGGTTTTGTGTCAGCAGCCTCTTATTCTGTATCCTTTTTGGAATAGCAACTGCCATTGTTTGGACAAAGAACTCATGACCACTTCCCATCCATCATTGCACCTCTTTCCGAATCCTCCTCTCCATCCTTCTTCTTGCCTCATCGCGAGAAACGGCATCCGTTCCCTCTTCCCGTTCATGGTCCCACGGAAGCGGCATCAGCTCCTTCGGCAAACACTTCCTGTTCATGTACGGTTGCAGGAAATGGAAGGAAAGCATTCTTGCCCGGTTGTTTTTTACCTTACGAAGGTACGAAATTCTAAGCAAATCACAACGCAATCCATAATGATTAAAATGCCCTTTTCAGGCTTTCCTTTTGCCCTGTCATTCTGGGCAAAAACGAAGAAACAACGTTCGGCGGCCCGAAGGGGAAAGCCAATCTGTAAGCATCAAGTGAGTGTATTCAGATGCTTCACTGCGTTCAAGAAGAAGATCCGGTCGGCAGTGTCGGCGAATGTCCTGCCGGCCTTATGCTAAACATTACCTCTCCTGTCATTCGTTAAAATCGTTAAATAATTGGTCAGACCTCAGTGTTTTTGCTATTTTTATATTTAAAACATATAATCATGACGAGATGGAAGAGATGGAAGACAGCGATGAAAAACAACCGGGTATTCTGATGTTTGTGGCAGCAGTTAGTGCTCTCTTAATGAAGTTTTTCGGCAAACAGATTCCGCTGGCGTTTGTGTACTGTATTATATTCAGGCACAACGATTCTTTATCTAAGATATTTGGCGCGTGGTTTCTTTTCAGCGGTATCTTCTTCTGGATATTTTTTGGTATCACAGGTACCATCGTTATGACAAAGCATTGATGACCGCTGCGTAATCCCTCACCCCCATTTCACGAATCCTGCTGCTGATCAATAATAACTATTCTCAACACACATTCCCTGTTTTTGTAGATGGCAGGTTTTTCTGAGAACTTCCTCCTGCCCCCTCTCCTTCTCACTTGACCTGCCCCAGGCGCAAAAATACCGGATGTTCATTCACTCCCGTTCCACAACCGTTCGGCCAAAGGGTGTTCTACGCAATTTTCGTTCATCGTCGTTCATACTTCCTTAGGACGTACGTCCAAGCATTCCCAGGACGTACGGGCATACACCTTCTGGACGTACGTCCAGAGATCCTTTGAACGTACGTCCTGGGAACGCTTGGACGTACGACCAGGACACACCTGGAAAGACACCCCTGCCACAAGTGATGAATTGTTTACAATTTGCATTCGGCCTCCCCACAACGCTTGTTTTCTCGCGGAATAACCGTATATTTGCTTCCGGCCTACAGGCCGGCAATTGAAGCAAGAGAATGACATGGAAGATAAGAAACGTGCAGAAAAGGAACAACCACCCGCAGCATTGTCGAACAAAGACTTTGTGAAGTGGATGGTGACATGCACAGTGGGCGCAACGACTTCATTCCTGACCGGAATCGATGGAGGGGGTGCCTTCTGCTGGATGCTTTTTTCCCTGTTTGTCTTCATAGGGTGCGTACGGTACTCGAACTGGAAGAACCGTCACACCACCCAGCCGCCAACGACCGAGGAAACACCGGCCTGCGTGCCAGCACTTGAGCAGGAGTTATCGGCGTTGATAGGCCTGGCTGCCGTCAAGACGGAGATCAAGCAGCTGACACACTTTATCCAGATACAACAAATGCGCCGTCAGAAAGGCATGGCCACCTTCCCCCTCTCCTACCACTGTGTGTTTACAGGCAATCCCGGAACAGGCAAGACCACCGTTGCCCGGATTGTAGCGGACACCTACAAACGCCTGGGCATCCTGAAAAAAGGACACTTGGTGGAAACAGACCGTTCAGGGCTGGTGGCTGAATATGTGGGCCAGACCGCAGTGAAAACGAACCACATGATAGACCGGGCGTTGGACGGGGTGCTGTTTATCGACGAAGCCTACTCGCTGGTGCAGGACAACGCAACGGACTATGGCAGCGAGGCGGTGGCAACCCTGCTGAAGAGAATGGAAGACAACAGGGACAGACTGGTCGTCATCCTTGCAGGCTATCCGCACGAGATGCGGAAATTCATCGACTCCAATCCCGGCCTGCAGTCACGCTTCAACCGGTATATCCATTTCGCCGACTATGACGCGGATGAATTACGGCAAATATTCATGCTCTACGCCCAGAAAAACGAATATGCCCTGTCACCGGAGGCGGAACGGAAACTCATGCAGGTGGTGACGAAGGCCGTCTGCGAGAAAGACAGCCAGTTCGGCAACGGAAGGTATGTGCGTAACCTGTTCGAGAAGACCATCGAACGGCAAGCCACCCGTCTGGCAGCCGCCGGAAGCATCACGGATGACATGCTGGCAACGATGGAAGCGGACGACATTCCCGACTGAGCCGTGGCGGCCCAAGACAACCACCGAAAAAAAACACACCGCAACCAGTCCCGACCGAAACCAAATATTTGTTATCTTTGCCCGTACCGACAACCCTCTTATATACCACATCCTATGAAACACACCTACCTACGACATCTACACACCATCGGCTTCAGCCTTTTCCTGTTCACGGCCACACACGGCCAATCCCTCCCGACCCCTGCCGTGGAGATTCAAGGAGACCGCACCTTGATTTATCCGGACCGTATGGACCTGCCCCCCGAAGCCACCGTTTGGGAAGTGCTCCAGCTCTACCCCACCCTGCTGCAAGAGGGGTTTGACCAGGTGCTCCCCAACTACCAGCTCCGCCTGGACAACATCGCTCTGGCCGGCGACCCCCGGTTGGTGCTGTCGCAAATCAAGGCGGCCGAGGTCAAGAACCTGCAGGTCTGCGAGAATCCCGGCGTAGCGAAAGGCACCACAGGCACAGGCGGCATCATCGACATCCGGCTGAAAGCCTCCGGTCCGGGAACCTCCGGCCAGGTGGAGATACAGGCGGGTACGGACAGCTATCTGGCTCCCGCCGTCAAGGTACATCATGGCAACCGGCGAAACGACTTGCTGGTCTACTCGTCGCACACCAGCCTGAAGGCGACGGACGGACAGCTCCACACGCAGAAGGATTTCCTGCACGCACAGCTGCACACCCGTCTGTCCGGCCAAGACGAGCTCAGCACCGTCTTTACCCGCCAGTCGAAAAAGGACGAGAATGTGGAGGCCAGCAGCCAGACCGACAAATACATGCTCCGGCTGACCTACACCCATGCCTTCGACGACAAGGGCACCTCACTGATGGCGCTGGCCAACTATCAGCACAGCAAAACGCCCGAATCGGACATGGGCAACACCACACAGACCAACTACCGGCAGACCTGCACCTACACCGACCTGCCCTTCGCCAGTGTGGAACTGAACCTCCCCCTGTTCGCGAAAGGCTCCTCGCTGATGGTGGGCTGGGAAGGCGACTTCTCCTCCATCAACTACGACCATGAACAAATCGTGGGGCAGGAAACCCTGATACGCCACAGCCACTACAACGTGACGAACAACGACATTTATGCGCAACTCATCTATCCGGTGGGGAAGGTCACCTTCACCGTGGGCGGACGACTGCTGTTTTTCCATTATGGCATTGACAGCGACGCCCACCAGTGGAAGAACAACGACACGCACAACATGTGGCAGGCCAGCTTCACGTGGCATCCCAACCCCTCCCACCAGCTGCAAGGAGGCTACTACCGGAAGTTCATCAACCCCACCTACATGATTATCAGCCAAGAGGCATGGCCCGACGCTACCGGCAGCACCTGGAGTGTGGGGAACAACAACCTGACCGTGACCAATGTGGGACAGGTGAAGCTCGCCTACAGCTACACCCGCCCCCACTGCATCGTCAATGCCGGACTGAACTATTTTGACACCAGCGACATCATCAAGAAGGAGCTGCGCGAAGACGGACTCACCACCTGGGTGAACGCTGACCAGGCGGACGCATGGCAGGCCGACCTCTCGCTGTTTTACCGGTTCCGGACCCTCTCACTGACGGCAGGCGCCAGCTTCTACTCCATCAACTACCAGGCCGACGACGCAGTGCGGAAGACCCGCATCAACTATGCCGCTTTCCGGCTCACGCCCCTGCTGTCGTTGCCCTGGCGTTTCAGGGCGGAGGGACAGTTCGTCTTCTTCACGTCGCAAGCCCCCATCCGCACCGACAACGGGAACACGTGCACCTACGGAGAGCTCCGGCTCTCCAAGGAAATCGGCAGCCACCTGCTGTTTTCCGCCGAGTGGCACGACATGTTCCAAAGCTGCCGTTCGGCTGCCTTGGGCACCGTCAGCTATCGGTTCTGAGCGTGCCCGGCCATCCGCATCCGGGCACTACTCAATGCCAAACGCAAACGTCTTCCCATACTCTCTGAGGACGGACAGGGTCACGGCCTTCTTCGTGAGGTCATAGATTTCAGACCATTGGGTGAATCCGGTAGAGAGCTTGCTGTCTTCGGGGCCCTGCGCCACCTGGGCCAGCAGGCCCATCCCCTGCGTGGCGTTCAGGCGGTAGGCATACTTGGACAGCTGCTCCCGCAATATCCGGTAACGTTCCTTGCCGTGGTCGGATTTAAGGAAGCCATAGTCGGTATTGGCCATGGTGGGCGACACGTAGAAGTTGGTGACGCACCGCAAGGTGTCCACACCGGTCAGGACCTCCATCCTGTCGGGGTGGAGCGCCAGGTCAGGGTTGGTATATTCCACAATGGCATAGTCGCCCGTGGCATCGGCCATAAAGAAATGATAGCTGGCCTTGGGGTCCTTGTCCATACTCATGTTATACTCCTTGAGCAGGTCCAGCGCCTCCTTCACCGTTCCGGCCCTGTCGAGCAGCATCCGCATGGCCACGGTGGTGAAGATGGTCTTCTTGCCCGGTTCCTGCTGGCAGGTAGGCTTACCGTCGAGCTTCAGTACGCTGATGGCAAAGCCGTCTTCGTTGATGCCGTCCAGCAACAGATAAGGCAATGCCATCAACATCGAGAGGTCTGAAGTGCCATCAGTGTAGAATCCGCTCCGGTAATCGACGAACTGGCCGTCTACAAACGAGACAGACTTCTTGCCTCCCGCAGGAGCCGTGTGTACAGCAATCAGCGGAATCATGATGCGTTCATCCGTCTCCGGGTCAATATGGTTGAAGTCGAAGTTTCTGCCCATCAGGCAATGGCCCGTTGTCGGGTCCGGGCAGGCAAAGGCACTACATCCGGCATCGTAAGAGAGCTGCACACCCTGGGCCGTGGGAGGGGTGTCGAAAAGATAGTCCGCCACAAACCTCTTCAGGCGGTTGGTGCCGTCTATTTCAAAATTCAGTGCCTCGTCGAGTTGATAGTCCACCCGATAGGTCACCTCATAGATGCGTCCTTTGTCGCCTTCCAAATCCACCAGCGAGTGCAGCATCGCCAGCTTGTCCTTGTCCTTTATCCATCGGGCCTCGTTCCGGGTCGGGGTCGGTGCAGGACCCGACGGTTCATCATCGCCGCAAGCAGCCATGACCGAGGTGAATAACATACCGCATACGAGCAGCGTTTCCATTGACTTTGCGAAATTCATGATAGGCATAAACATAAGTGTATGGCAGTTATGGAGAAATAGATGTATGATCAACAAACCAGACTACCCTTTAGTTCATGAACCGACGGACTATTTTTTTGGGAGATTCCTACACCTCACCTGTACACCACACTTAGATGCCATCCTCATCGTGCATACAGTTCATTTGTTTGAAAAACAAGCATACATATAGCCAAAGATCATCCTGCTATAAACATATTTTCGTACCTTAGCAGCACATTTAAATATCATCCAGAAATGATTCATACACCTAAGAATAATAGGATGAAGCAAGAAGAAATCAGACTGCTCTATCAACGGTTTGAACAAATGGCATGCGTTTCCGGTGATGTGGAATGCTGGAGCGTAAGGGAACTGTGGGAGTTGACGGACGTCTGATGATTAGGAAACGGTAAAATAAAGGCAAATGTGAATCAAATGAACATTCTATCACTGTACGAAAAGCTGAAAGGCAGCTATAAAAAATACCTTGAGAGTTTTGTCACAATCAAAGACAAACGAATAAGGGATTGCGTGGATGATTCCATGCAAACGGATAAACTTTGGCCCAAAGCACTTATCCAGTTCAACCCTAATTACGAGCAAGGACTGGGGGTAAAGGAGCTTATCGCTTCTGGTCTGCCTACTCACAAAGAGCTGGAACTGTTCTTTAGCAACTCCTTTTATAGGCATCAGCAAGAGGCTTTGGAATTGGGATGCCAGGACAAGGAGTTCATCGTTACCTCAGGCACTGGATCTGGCAAATCGCGTACATTCATGGCAACCATCTTCAATTACATTTTGCAAAACGAGGCGAAATGTAAGGGAAAGACTATAGCCATCATCGTATATCCGATGAATGCCCTCATCAATTCGCAGTCCGAAGAACTGTCACGCTACAAAGATGACTTTGAAAAAAGGGCAGCAAGAGAATGTCCTTTCACTTTCTGCAAATACACAGGACAGGAGAAAGAGGCAGTCCGCCAACAGATACAGCAAAATCCTCCCAACATCATCCTGACCAATTATATGATGCTTGAACTGCTGATGACACGAGCAGGCAATGAGGAAGGTCTGAGGAAATGCTTCTTGGAGAATCTGCATTTCCTTGTGTTCGATGAGTTGCATACATACAGAGGAATGCAGGGTAGTGATGTGTCTTTCCTGATTCGCCGTATCAAGTCCTTGGCTTCTGGCAATGTCTTGTGTTTCGGAACATCCGCTACTATGGTTGCTGACGAAACCATGACATACGCCCAACAGCGAGAAAAAGTTGCAGAAATCGCATCGTGCATATTTGGAAGCAAATACACAAAAGAACAGGTTATAGACGAGACGCTTGCCTTAAGTCTGAATGAAGACGAACCTTCGGATGGCGCTTTGCGTCAATGTATATCACAGCCAATACCAGATACAACAGCCCCGGAGGCGGCAAGAGAATATCCAACAGCTATATGGATAGAGCAAAACATCGCTTTGGAGTATAGCCGTAAGGAAAACAAGTATTTTCGCGGTAAGCCACTTTCCATAGAAGAAATGGCTGATAGACTGTCTGCAAAGACTGGCACAGATAAATCCATGTGCCAAAGACATATCATAGGTGTCCTTGAATGGTGTAACCGAATAAACCTCAACAACCATGTGAATGTGCTTCCATACAAGATTCACCAGTTCATACGTCAGACAGGCAATGTCTATGTAACGTTAGGAGAACAGGAAACCCGCCTTCTGACGGTGGAAGAAAAGCTCTATTGCAAAGAATTGTCACACGGAGAGACAAAGGTGATGTATTATCCCGTGGTGTTCAGCCGATTGAGCGGTCATGAGTTCTATGTGGTTAACATCGATAACGGACAACTAAAACCAAGGAATTTTGATGGCAGAATAAAAGTTGATGACGATTCAAAGTCGTCTGAGGGATATGTCATCATTCCACATAAGGGTGAAACCATTGATGACTTCCTGCTGTCATTGGATTCCGATGAAATACCATCTGAGTGGTTTAGTGTCAACAGGCAAGGATTGAAGAAACTGAAAAAGAACTATCAGGAACGTCTGCCAAGACCTGTCTATATTACGATTTCTGGAGGATGCTCCTTTATAGAACCCATGGAAGGCACGGGCTATATGAAAGCCGTGTTCGTTCCATCTCCACTGCTCTATGACCCTACGTCGCATGCCGTATATATCAACAAACAGTCGGAATTTACCAAACTCATGAAGATTGGAGGCGAAGGAAGAAGTACAGCTACAACTGTTCTTTCCTACGAGGACATCATCTTGATGAAAGAATCGGGAGTTGAAGAGAAGGACCGGAAGGTGATGACATTCGTTGATGCCCGACAGGATGCTGCACTCCAGGCTGGTCATTTCAACGATTTCATTCGCATTGGAAAGATACGTTCTGCCATTTGGAATGCAGTGAGCAGTACGGACGGGCCTATTGACAGTACAAATATCGCAAGACTCGTATTTGAGAATCTGCATGTTCCATTCTGTGATTATGTGCTCCCTATACACCAGTCCAAGAGGGGAAGACGAGCCAAGGAGATAGAGGACATCTTCGTAGCTTATCTTTCAACCATCGTATTTGATGACCTTGCCGGCAACTGGCAGGTTATCATGCCCAACCTTGAGGAATGTGCCTTATTGAAGATTGAATATAAATATTTGCATGATGAAATCACTGGCGAGGATGGATGTGACAGATTGTATGATATACCTGAATTGGAGGGTATGACGGATGAACAGAAGGAAACATTCATCATTCAGATTCTCGACTATTTCCGCCATAAACTGTGTCTGCATTCTCCAGACCGTACCGAGCGTGCTGTAAAAGACATGGAAAGGGCTGCCAGGGAAAACTTGCAGAAACCTTGGACATTGGAAGATAATGACAGAATAGCTTCTTCTCAATCCTTGTACATAGTAAAGCCTGAACGACGTAGTTTATATAACCTTGAAAGTGGAGGTTACAGAAGTAAGTTGGCGGTATTTATCAAGGATTATTTGGCAAAGACCATAGGGCTACATTTGGATTCAGAGGAAAGCTATATCAAATATACACAAAGGTTATTTGAGGGATTAGGCAATTATATCATTGAGGACGATGGTACATATCAGTTGGATTACAGCTCCATCTTATGGGCTGCTGGTGATGGTCAGACTGTACGTCCCGACATGGTGCGTGTCCGCACATTAAGCGGAGGTACTCCCATACAGCCTCAACCCAACAGTTTCTTCCAAGACTTCTACAAGAGTATCCCCATGAAAGATGTCAATCTCGAAGCCAAAGACCATACTGGACAGGTGTCCAAGGAGGAAAGGGAGCAGCGCGAACAGGACTTCCGTGAAGGCAAGTTCCCTATCCTCTATTGCTCTCCGACCATGGAGCTTGGCATCGACATCAAGGATCTTTCTGTTGTAGGTATGCGCAATGTGCCACCTACGCCAGCCAACTATACTCAGAGGGCAGGACGTGCCGGACGTAGTGGTCAGGCAGCTTTGGTATATACCTACTGCCGACCGCGCAACTCTCATGAGAACTATTATCTCAGCCACCCGGAAAAGATGGTAAAGGGTGAAGTAAAGGCTCCACGCATGGAACTCGTCAATGAAGACCTCTTCCGCACACATCTTCACTCCACTGTGCTCTCCATGTGCCCCATACCACAGTTGTCAGATGGCATTTCCGCCCTTGTTGACTATTCAGACAAGAACCATATCATCCTAAGGGATGAAGTCCAGTTGTATCTTCAACTGTCAACATCGCTCAAAGAGAAAGTGGCAACTGTTTTCAAAAAGATTATCGAAGATTCTTTCTTGACAGGCAGACTCGAAGAGGAAAAGCCACGATGGTTTACGGATGAATGGATAGAAAAAGTCCTCAATCAGTATGCTCATGATTTCGATCATGCACTTGACCGCTGGCGTGCCCTCTATAGACAAGCACAGACGATGATAGAAGAGGCTATGTTGATTATAAAAAACCTCTTGTACGGAGAGAACTCCAAGGAAAAGAAGGCTGCCCATGACAAGTTGAGGAGAGGGGAGAACCTGCGTGACCTGTTGCTTGGTGTCAACCAAGGAGGCAATCGTGAGGAAAACGAATTCTATCCTTATCGCTATTTTGCCAGTGAGGGATTCTTGCCGGGATATAACTTCACCAAACTGCCATTACGCACAATGCTTCAGTATAAGAACGACAATGTGGAATACATCAGTCGTCCAAAACAACTTGCCATCCGCGAGTTCGGACCTCAGAACATTATATATAATAATGGTGGAAAGTTCCGCATCTCTCGCATGAACATCTTAAGGGATATTGTACCGCACAAGTTTTTCTACAACCCCAAGACGGGAGTGGTGTATCAAGATCAGGAGAATGCGGAATACCATACGGACATCATCACCGGAGAATCCCTTGACGGAGTAGTGAAACTTATTCCTGGAATGTGTATCGAGGCACAAGACATGATAGCTGAGGAAAAGGAACGCATCACCTGCCATGAGGAGGAACGCAGCCAGAACTATTATGTCACGAAGACTTATTTTTCAAGTGATGATGCTCGTGCCATTAGCGAATGTGAACTGCTCTCTGGTGGAGAGCATCTTGCCAACATCCGTTATATACCGTCTTGCCGACTTACCTATATCCTTGAGTCACGCAATGAGGACAACGGCAACGGATTTGCTCTCAATACGAAGACCGGAGCATGGGTAACCTCGGAACGGCTCAGGGAAATTCAGGCTGGACAACATCAAGAAGAGGCTGAATACACTAAGATGGTGAAACTCTTTGCCACTTCAACGGCCAATGCCATTTACATCCAGCCAGCCGAAGCATTGCAACTTCACGACCGCAATGCCGTGCGTACCTTCCTCTATGCTTTCAAACAAGCTATCGAAGATGTGTTCCAGGTTGAGGGAAGCGAGATTGGCGCAGAGGTCATGGGAGAGAACAAAGTGCCCAACGTGCTTATCTATGAGAATGCAGAAGGTTCTCTCGGTGTATTGCATCGCATAGTCAGTGAGACAGACTCCTACCGTGAGGTGGTCAAGAGAGCATACGACATTTGCTTCAAAAAACCACAGCTTACACCAGAGGAACTGGAGGCTCTCATGCCTGCCGACTACAGCAATCTGCTCAACTACTACAACCAGCCTTATCATGAGCAGATTGACATCCGCACCATCTACCATACGCTGCAACTCATGAAGGCAGCCAAGCCTGAGGTACATCGCGCAGGTCAGACGATGAGTTATGACGAACAATACCAGGCTCTTGAAGCGGCACGCGACCATAACAGCAGTGCGGAGTATGAATTCCTGAAGTATCTTCACGACCATCGCCTCCGTCTACCCGACAAGGCTCAGCCAATGTTTCCTGACGAATACTATGTGCAGCCAGACTTCATGTATGGCGACCGCATCGTAGTCTTTTGCGATGGCACACCTCATGACCTTCCAGAGGTCAAGGAGGATGACAGACAGAAGCGTGAGG
>CAMAFR010000060.1 GCA_945833835.1 uncultured Bacteroides sp. | reverse complement strand
TACGGTAGTATTTTTATTATATTTATATTTTTATTATCGTCGCTACAGCGACTCGCTACAGCGACTCACCGTTGCTGTCGACCCTCTGTCTCGGCACCGGTCGTTTGTCAAGATTCGCGACCTGCGGCCCTGCCGCCGTCCGAAGCAGGCGGCCCGGCGGCGTGAAAATACAGGGCCTGCCGCAACAAAAGGGCACGGCAGCTTGGCGGTTCGCAAAAAAAGCCCTACCTTTACAGCGAGTTTCAAGGGGCCGCCCGGCGGCCACCGTGATTTTTATGTATAACCTCCAAAAGAAAAAAGACCTATGGCAAGCAGAAGAAACCTGAAGAAAAACATCGCTTATATCGCTGACCTCATCACCGGCTATTGCATCATCGCCTCTACCGAAACCACCGAGGAGAAACGTGCGGAACTGGCCGACCTCATCTGCGGCATCAACGCGGCCCGCGCCGACATGCTCAGCCGCATCAGCCACACGGAGGCCGGCAACGTGAAGGGCTTCTACAAGAAGCTGAAGACGGACTTCGACGCACAGACCGCCGACGCGTTCCGCAAACTGGAAGAAATCCTGAAATGACCTGACGACGACACGAAGCATGAAACAAGCCCTCTGCCGTTTTATCTATCACACCTTGCTGGGATGGGACACCGAAGTCACCGTCCCGGCATTCGACAAGTGCATCTACTGCGTCGCGCCCCACACCTCCAACTGGGACCTGTTCCTCGGGAAAATCGGCATCGCCACCCTGGGATGGGAATCCGGATTCATGATGAAGAAAGAGTGGTTCTTCTTCCCGCTGGGCCCCGTCTTCCGCTGGATGGGCGGTATCCCCATCGAGCGGCGGAAACACTCCTCGACGGTGGACGCCGTGGTGCAGGCCGTCAAGAGCAGCCCCCGGTTCCACCTGGCCATCACCCCCGAAGGCACCCGATCGGCCAACCCCGACTGGAAAAAAGGGTTCTACTACATCGCCCAGGGAGCCGGCATCCCCATCGTGCTGGCCGGGTTCGACTATGCGCGCAAACGCATCATCGTCACCCGCTACCTGTATCCCACCGGCGACATCAAGAAGGACATGCGCGACATCAAACTCTACTTCAAGGACATCAAAGGGAAGTATCCCGAAAAATTCGACTTGGGAGAGCTGGACGGCTGACGCGCTTGGACACACAGCAATACCAATACCTTCACAAAAATGAACAAACTATACCTGCTCGGCCTGCTGCTTGGCGGACACACGCTCCTGGCCGCACAAAGCCTGGAGAACACCGTCAAGCAACGGCTGGAAAACTATTTCACCCACTACCGCACCTCGTCCGCCGACATCGGCCACTGCCGGCTGGAGCGTTTCGAGCTCGACCCCGAACAACGGCGGCTGGCCGTCTACGCCAACCCGGCCTTCGGCTACCAGCCGTTCACGGAAGCGAACACACAGGCCATCTACCGAGAGCTGAAGCAATCGCTGCCGGGGCCGGTGAACTATTATGACCTGACGGTCTATGCCGACGGGAAGCCGATAGAAGACCTCATCCCGAACGCCTTCCGGAACAAGAAGGACAACACGCGCCGCTACTCCGGCACCGGCTACAAAGGGCGGCCCTGGACGGAGAACCGCTCACGCCCCTTCGGCATCACCCAAGGCCTGCAGGGGCGGCACCTCGCCCTCTGGCAAAGCCACGGCAAGTATTTCAAGAACGCCGAGCACGAATGGAAGTGGCAGCGGCCCCACCTGTTCTGCACCACCGAGGACCTGTTCACCCAAGCCTTCGTCGTGCCCTACCTCATCCCCATGCTGGAGAACGCCGGCGCGGTGGTCTTCACACCCCGCGAGCGCGACACGCAGACGCACGAAGTGGTGGTAGACAACAACACCTGCACGCCGGGCAGCCGCTACATAGAGGTGAACTACAAGAAAAAATACCGGTGGGCCACCACCCCGCAGCCGGGCTTCGCCCAGAAATACCTGCACTACCCCGACCACCACAACCCGTTCGCCGACGGGACGGCACGCTTCATCGCCACGCAGGGCAAGCCCGAAAAGGCGTTCGCCGAATGGATTCCCGACATTCCCGCCAAAGGCCGGTATGCCGTCTACGTCAGCTACCAGTCGCTCCCCGAGAGCGTGACGGACGCCAAATACCTGGTCTACCACAACGGCGGGGTCACGGAGTTCGCCGTCAACCAGCGGATGGGAGGCGGCACGTGGGTCTACCTCGGCACCTTCGAGTTCGACCAGGGCCGCAACGACTACGGCATGGTGGTGCTGAGCAACGAGAGCCGGCAAAAGGGCGTGGTGTGCGCCGACGCCGTGCGGTTCGGGGGCGGCATGGGCTCCATCGTCCGCGAAGGCAAGACCAGCGGCGTGCCCCGCTACCTGGAAGGCGCGCGCTACTGGGCGCAATGGGCGGGCATGCCCTACGAGGTGTACAGCAAAAGCAACGGGCAGAACGACTACAACGACGACATCAACACCCGCTCGCTCATGACCAACTACCTGAGCGGTGGGTCGGTGTACAACCCCGGCCAGGCCGGACTGGGCGTGCCCTTCGAGCTGAGCCTGGGGCTGCACAGCGACGCCGGCTTCACCACCGACAGCACGACCATCGGCTCGCTGGGCATCTACACCACCGACTATGGCGACGGACGGCTGCCCGGCGGACTCTCGCGCTACGCCTCGCGCGACCTGGCCGACATGGTGCTGACCGGCATCCGGCGCGACGTGACCTCCACACTGGGCATCGCCTGGACACGGCGCAGCCTCTGGAACCGCAACTACAGCGAGAGCCGGCTGCCCGCCGTCCCCTCGATGATCCTCGAAAGCCTGTCGCACCAGAACTTCGCCGACCTGCGCCACGGCTTCGACCCGGCCTTCCAGTTCACCTTCAGCCGGTCGGTCTACAAGTCACTGCTGAAATACCTGTCGGTCCTGCACGACACCCGCTACACGGTGCAGCCCCTGCCGGTGAGCCATTTCGCCATCAGCGAGGGGAAGAAGAAGAACACCTTCGACCTGCGCTGGACACCGGTGGACGACCCGCTGGAGCCTACCGCCACGGCACAAGGCTACGTGGTCTACACCCGGGTGGGACACGGCGGCTTTGACAACGGGACCTACGTGAGCCAGCCGCGGCTGACCGTGGACATCGAGCCGGGGCTGGTGTACAGCTTCAAGGTGACCGCGGTCAACAAGGGCGGCGAAAGCTTCCCCTCGGAAATCCTGTCGGCCTACCGCGCCAAACGCAACCGGGGCACCGTGCTCATCGTGAACGGCTTCCACCGCACCTCCGGCCCGGCCGCCGTCGACAGCCCCACCCGGCAGGGATTCGACCTGGCCGCCGACCCGGGGCTGCCCTACCGGAGCAGTGTCTCGTTCTGCGGCTACCAGCAGAACTTCGACCGGACACGTCCGGGACTGGAGACCCCCGACGGACTGGGCTACAGCGGCAACGAGCTGGAAGGGCAGCCGGTGGCCGGCAACACCTTCGACTATCCTTTCGTGCACGGCAAAGCCATCCAGCACGCCGGGGACCACTCGTTCGTGTCGTGCAGCAGCGAGACGATAGAGAGCGGGTCCACCGACCTCGGCCCCTATGCCGTGGTGGACTATATCTACGGGGCGGAACGCGAGGCACTGCCGGCAGCCGTACAGGAGGCGTTGCGCCGATACATCCGGCAGGGCGGCAGACTGCTGGTGAGCGGCTCCCACACCGGCTCGCGCATGGCGGACGCCACGTTCCTGCAAGAGGTGCTGGGCTGCCGTTACGGCGGCAGTCTGGCAGGCACCGGCTCCGGCCACATCACCGGCGCCAGCCTCCGGTTCTCCATCCCCCGGGCGGCCAACGCACAGACGTATGCCGTGCCCGCCCCCGAATGCCTGCTGCCGGCCGAAGGGTCGTTCGCCGTCTTCCGCTATGCCGACGGCCAGCAGAGTGCCGGGGTGGCCGACGGGGTCCGCAAAAGTGCCTTCGTGCTGGGATTCCCCTTCGAGAGCATCACCGACGCCACCGCCCGCGACCGGCTCATGCAGTCGGTCCTGCACTTTTTTCGGGAATAAATCCTAAAAACACCCCATAATTGCCGAAAAACGGCTACCTTTGCTTCACAGAACTTATAAAAAAACAACTTGATATGTACACCATACAGACCAACCAGACAGGTACGCGCAGCATGGAAATCACTGAGACGCACCTGCAGACCATCGAGAAGTACGCTTTGTTCCAGCACCTGATAGACAGCAACGGCATCGTGGACGAAAGCGTGCTCGACAAGCTGAAACTCAATGTCCGCTCGCTCATCGCCTCGTCAGAGGGAAACAGCAAGGACCTGCTGGACCTGTGCATCGACGTGATTTACCACAACAACATGAAGGCCTACGGCCTGCACCGGCTCATCCTGCTCTACATTGACTGGGAACGCGGCAAAGGCAACATCGACAATACCGACGAGGAGGACAATGCCGCCAATGGTTGAACACACTCCCGGCCCGCAGCCGGACACCCAGAAAACGCTTAGCCTGACCGACTGGCTGCCCACCACCAAGAAGGAAGTGGAGCTGCGCGGCTGGGAGGAACTGGATGTCATCCTGTTCAGCGGCGACGCGTATGTGGACCACCCGTCCTTCGGGGCCGCCGTCATCGGCCGCACGCTGGAGGCGCTGGGGCTGAAGGTGGCCATCGTGCCGCAGCCCAACTGGCGCGACGACCTGCGCGACTTCCGCAAGCTGGGCCGGCCACGGCTGTTCTTCGGCGTGTCCGCCGGCTGCATGGACAGCATGGTCAACAAGTACACGGCCAACAAACGCCTGCGCAGCGAGGACGCCTATACCCCCGACGGACGGCACGACATGCGTCCCGAATATCCCAGCATCGTCTATACCCGCCTGCTGAAGCAGCTGTTCCCCGACGTGCCGGTGGTGCTGGGCGGCATCGAGGCCTCCCTGCGGCGGCTGACCCATTACGACTATTGGGAAGACCGCCTGCGGCCGTCCATCCTGGTGGAGTCGGGCGCCGACCTGCTCATCTACGGCATGGGCGAGAAACCCATCACCGAGCTGTGCCGGCGGATGGCGCGGCAGCCGGAGATTCCCCACGACCTCCCCCAGACGGCCTGGCTGGCGACGGACGAGGAGTTCCGGCCGGCCGACACCGACGTCACGCTGGCCGCACACGAGGAATGCCTGACCGACAAGCGGAAGCAGGCCGCCAACTTCCGCCACATCGAAGAAGAATCCAACAAATACGCCGCCGCCCGCATCACGCAGGCGGTAGGCCGGCAGGTGGTGGTGGTCAACCCGCCCTATCCGCCCATGACGCAAGGCGAGCTCGACCGGTCTTTCGACCTGCCCTACACCCGCCTGCCCCACCCCAAATACAAGGGGAAACGCATCCCGGCCTACGACATGATAAAATTCTCGGTCAACATCCACCGGGGCTGCTTCGGCGGATGCGCCTTCTGCACCATCTCGGCCCACCAGGGCAAGTTCATTGTCAGCCGCAGCAAGGAGAGCATCCTGCGCGAGGTGAAGGCCATCGTGCAGATGCCCGGCTTCAAGGGGTATCTGAGCGACCTCGGCGGCCCCTCGGCCAACATGTACGCCATGCACGGCAAGGACGAGAGCCGGTGCCGGCGGTGCAAGCGGCCTTCGTGCGTCCATCCCCACATCTGCCCCAACCTGAACAACGACCACCGCCCGCTGCTGGACATCTACCGCTCGGTGGACGCGCTGCCGGGCATCAAGAAAAGCTTCATCGGCAGCGGCGTGCGCTATGACCTGCTGCTGCACAAGACCGGTGACGGCGCAGTGGACGCCGCCACCGCCGACTATACGCGCGAACTGATTGTGCACCACGTGAGCGGCCGGCTGAAAGTGGCCCCCGAACACACGTCCGACCGCGTGCTCGACATCATGCGGAAGCCGTCGTTCGAGCTGTTCTACCGCTTCAAGCGCATCTTTGACCGCCTGAACCAGGAGCAGCACCTGCGGCAGCAGCTGATACCTTACTTCATCAGCAGCCATCCGGGATGCACTGAAGAGGACATGGCGGAACTGGCGGTCATCACCAAACAGCTGGACTTCCACTTAGAGCAGGTGCAGGACTTCACACCCACCCCCATGACGACCGCCACCGAGGCCTGGTACACGGGCTACCATCCCTACACCCTGGAGCCTGTCTTCTCGGCCAAGACGCAGCGGGAGAAGCTGGCACAACGGATGTTCTTCTTCTGGTACAAGCCCGAAGAACGGCGCGCCATCCTGCAAGCGCTGAAACGCATCGGACGCACCGATTTGATCAAGAAACTATATTAGCAACAGTCATGAACATAGCAACATTGATTTCAGGAGGGGTAGACAGCGGCGTGGCCGTGCACCTGCTCTGCGATCAAGGGTACAAGCCCGACCTCTTCTACATCCGGATAGGCATGGACACGGACGACGGACTGACGTGTACGGCAGAAGAGGACATCGAACTGGCCACCGCCACCGCCCGGCACTACGGACTGCACTTGGAGACCATCGACCTGCAACAGGAATACTGGGACCGCGTGGTGGCCTACACCATCGACAAGGTGCGGCAGGGACTGACCCCCAACCCGGACGTGATGTGCAACCGGCTCATCAAGTTCGGCTGTTTCGAGGAGAAGGTGGGTCATGCCTACGACCGCATCGCCACCGGCCATTACGCCACCACTTGCGACATCGACGGACGCACCTGGCTGGCCACCGCGAAGGACCCCGTGAAAGACCAGACCGACTTCCTGGCACAAATCACCTACCTGCAGGTGGCGAAACTGTGGTTCCCCATCGGACACCTGATGAAAACGGAGGTGCGTGACTTGGCCCGGGCGGCCCGCCTGCCCAGCGCCACGCGCAAAGACAGCCAGGGCATCTGCTTCCTGGGTAAAATCAACTACAACGACTTCATCCGCCGCTTTCTGGGAGAACGGCGGGGCTCCATCGTCGAGCTGGAGACCGGGAAGGTGCTGGGAGAGCACAAGGGCTTCTGGTTCCACACCATCGGACAACGGAAAGGACTGGGACTGGGCGGCGGCCCGTGGTTCGTCATCGACAAGGACACGGAGCAGAACATTGTCTATGTCTCGAAGGGGTACGACACCGAGCTGCAATACGGACGGGACTTCCGCCTGACGGGCTTCCATTTCATCACCGCCAATCCCTGGACCGACGACTCGCAGCCGCAACCCATCCGCTTCAAGGTGCGCCACACCGAAGGACTGCACGAGGGCACCCTCTGCCGGACGGACAACGGCGACTACCTCATCGAGAGCCGCGACAAGATACAGGGCATCGCTCCGGGACAGTTCGGCGTGGTCTATGACCCCGAAGGACACTTGTGCTTCGGCAGCGGGGAGATACGGAAAAACCGCTGAACCTCCCCGGAGGGGACAGACACTTGCCCGGGATGCGCAAGAAATCGGCGGGAAACGCACCAACGTACCGACAAATTTCGTATCTTTACCCGACAGACAACCGGAGTATTCACCTAATCCCAACAGCGTATGAACCATCTTCCCGACATCACCTTGCTCGTGGCGGTCATCGCCCTCGCCTTGTGGCCCCTCGTATTGCTTTACCTACGGCTCAACAGCCGCCGTCAGTCCTACCAGCCCCTGCCGGCAGGACCGCCGCCGGTGACGGTGCACCCCCTGCCCGCCACCACGACGGCCCAACGGGTGCTGCAAGCCCTGAAAGACCTGGGCTGCCAACCGGAAACCGACGCAGAGCAGCACCTCACCTTCAAATACCAAGGCGAGGACTTCTACATCGCCACCGAGGAGGAGACCCGCTTCCTGATGATCTGGAACCCGTGGTGGGGAAGCATTGCCGCCGACAACGAGGCATTGCCCTACCTGAAGGAAATCATCAACCTGACCAATGTCAACTCGCCCGTCACCACGGTCTATGTCACCGACGACGAAGACGAGAAGAACATCGGCCTGCACGCCCACTGCCACACCTTCCTCGCACCCGAGGAGGACGACCTGGCAGAGCACCTGCGCACCCTGCTCGACCTCTTCTTTGACACCCAGGCTTCCATCAAGGACAGCATGAACCAGATAGGTTCCGCCGCAGCCCAGCAGCAGGAGAAAGAACGGGTCCGCATCAAGGGATTCGCCGCCTACAAGGAAAACACCATGCCCATCGAACCGCAACAACCCGCCTCCGTATGAAGAAAGACACCATTTATCCGAACCAGTGGCTGCGCCTGCATCCCTACACGGCCACCGACGCCACCGACGCCTATTTCGTCCGACTGGCCAACCGCCTGTATGCCGCCTGGCCGGACGCCGCACCCCCCTCCCTGCCGCTGCGCCAGCGTTGCTGCCTGTACCTGGCGGCCTACCTGGAGGACCTCGTGTCCGGACTGGGATTGTGGAAAGGCTTCATTGACGGCCACCGGCAGCTCTACGGGTCGTGCCTGCCGTTCTACCCGACCGACGCGGCCACCTATTTCCCCGATGAGCCCCACCGCGAAGACGTGAAATTCCTCCTGTGGAACGCCTGGCAGCTGGAGGAGGCTGACCGGCATCCGTACCGGTCGCCCCACGACCCGCTGCTGGACCAGTGGGCCGAGCCCTTGTCCGCCCTGCTCGATAAGGCCTACGAAGAAGCGCCCGAGAACCCACGGCTGTCCGGCTATTTCAGCCACTTCGACACCTTGCAGGAAGCCGACCGGAAACTGCAATGGCTGTTCAGACACACTTACCTCACCGAACCGGCCCTGCTCCCCTACGAGCCGTCGGCCGGCGAACACCTGTTCTTGCCCACCGGGCCGCTGGCCCTCTTCGTGCACGAATGGATGGCCCTGCTGGCACCCGGAAGCGCGTGCTGGCAGTCGGTGCCCGGCCTGCATCCGGCAGCCGAAGCAATACCTGAAAAGATGCGACAGAACCACCAGACGTGGTATGGGCTGTTCACCGCACACACGGGCGGCCGGCGCATCGCCTACCTGGACGGCTACGAGGCCCTACGGCAGTTCCTGACCGGCGTCCTGCACTGGCCCGACGATGAGGCCCACACCCTGCCCCACCTCCGGGAGTGTCATGATTTCGTATTGATGGCACACCCCGAGAAAGGAATCCTGCTGGCCAAAGACATCTGTGCCTGCATCGCGTCGCCCCACAATCCGCTCTACCGGCGGGAAATCGCAGAGAAACAGGCCTTCCGCCTGCTGACAGAGCCCCAGCGGTGCCCACCCGACCTGCTGGAGCACTGCATCCGCCACCACCTGCTCCCGGATGCCTGCCTGCCAGAGACCCATGACCTCCCCACCGTGCAGGACAACATGGATTTCATCGCCCGCCACTCCTTGTTATATTATTACAGAGGCGACTGAGTACCCCTGCCCCGCCCCTTCGGCCCGACAAACGGTCCGAGAAAGGCGGGAGGAGAGGAAAAATGCGGCAAAATGCCTCAAAAATGTAAAAATAAGACAGAAAGTTTTTGCTTATAAAAAAAAAGAGCTACTTTTGTAGCCGTGATTAACTCACAATCAAGAATGATTTGTTTCACCATTTAATCATAGAAGATATGGACAAATTTATGAAAATCGGAGCTTTAGCGCTCCTCAGCCTTGCGGCTGTAAACTTTACGAGTTGTAAAGATGATGACCCTACTTTTGTAAATCCCGATGGTCCGGTCAACGAGGATCCCAAACCGACACCGCCGGAAGAAGTGATTCCCGACGCACCGAAGGTAGAAGTCGTAGTGAAATCCATCTCGGGCGTAGTGACCAATGCAGGCAAGAACGCCAAAGCCCAGCTGCAGAAAGCTGCTGACGGCACAGCGGTAGGCGATGCGGTTGCCGTAGGTGCAGACGGTACATTTACTTTCGCCACAGTAGCTGCCGGCGAATATACCGTACAGATTACTGCCGATGGCCAGTATCCTGTTACCAGCGAGAAGTTGACCATCGCCGATGACAAGACCAACCAGGCTTTGCTCTGCGCCTTCACCATGCGTAACCTGCCTGAAAAAGTAACGTTGAAGAAGAATGATGACGGTTCGCAGACTGCTAAAGTAGCGGCTCCCTCTGCAGCTCAGGAAGCCGTGAAGGGCGAAGGCGAAGAAGCAACGAAACCGGCTGACGCCGTGAATGTAGCGGATATTGCCAACGCTTCAGAAGCAGACAAGGAATTCGCCGCAGCCGTAGCCGCCGTAGCCGAACAAGTGGCACAAGTAGCCGAAGATGCCAAAGTGGAAATGGAAGTCAACGTTCCGGCCGATGCATTGTCTGATCCGGAAGCCGAAATCAGTGTGATGCCGTCTGCCTCTAAAGCCGATGCCGAATATCTGGAAAATGCCGCTGCTGCCGCTGCCGCCGCTATCCGCTCCATCGCCCGCGCTGACGAAACAGAAGACATAGCTTTGGCAGGTACGAAACTGGAATGCAGCAAAGCTGGTGTGACAATCAAGAATCCCATTGCCATTAGCTTCGATGTAGACCCCACTATTGCTAAAGAGTTGGTAGCCCAGCAGTGGAATGCCGAAAAGAAGCAGTGGGAAGACGTGAAGGCTGATGTCAAGGAAGGTAAAGTGACAATCAATGCTGAAGCCTTTACTTCATTCGTCCTGGTGATGAAAGCCAAAGTTGCCACTGTTGCCGGTGAAAATGTTGCCGTAACATTGGAAAAGACTGACTGGGACAACACCAAGGGTTCTGCTGCTGTGAAGGTAGACAACATCAACTACACTTACAAGATGGGTACCGTGCTGAACGCAAAAGCTGAAAAGAACAACAAGCTGCAGGCTTACCTCATCAACTCCTTCATCAACAAGTTCGGTATCAGCGCTTATCTGATGAAGGGTGCTTTCCCCATCAACATCGAGTTGCCGGTAGGTACAGGTATGAAGGCCAGCGGTACACAGGCTACCACCAAGCTGAGCGTTGCCTTCGGTAACGTGACAGTAGAAGGTGTCGCTTACGGCGCAACCAACATCGCTGTTTCCACTTACAGCCTGAAGGAACACACCGGTGGTTCTAACTAATCCAATTATTTAGAGAATTAATATAATAATTAAACTGATAAAGGCGGGGACGTAGTGATACGAGTACCCGCCTTTTTTATATCCCCAGCATTATGGCAAAAGACAAAACCATCTACCTGTGCACCCACTGCGGCTACGAGTCGCCCAAGTGGTCGGGCAAGTGCCCCTCGTGCGGACAGTGGAACACCCTGACCGAACAGGTCGTGCGGAAAGACCCGGCCCCCTCGCGGACAGTGACCCACGGACTGGCCACTGAGAAGGCCCGTCCGCTCCCGCTGAAAGAGATCACCACCGGTGCCGAACAACGCATCGACACCGGCGATGAGGAACTGAACCGCGTGCTGGGCGGCGGACTGGTAGAGGGCTCGCTCACCCTCATCGGCGGCGAACCGGGTATCGGAAAATCCACCCTTGTCCTCCAGACAGTGCTCCGGCTGAAAGGTCAACGGGTGCTGTACGTGTCGGGCGAGGAAAGCACGCGCCAGCTCAAACTGCGTGCCGACCGCATCCCCCACGAGGAGGCAGACCATCTGTTCATCGCCTGCGAGACCTCCTTAGAGGACATCTATGCCGACATCCGGAACACAGCCCCCGAACTGGTCATCATCGACTCCATCCAGACCATCTCCACGGAAAGCGTCGACTCGTCGCCGGGCAGCATCACGCAGGTGCGCGAGTGCTCGGCCTCCCTCCTGAAGTTCGCCAAAGAAACCGGCACGCCGGTAGTGCTCATCGGACATATCAATAAGGAGGGCAGCATAGCCGGCCCGAAAGTGCTGGAACACATCGTGGACACGGTCCTGCAGTTCGAGGGCGACCAGCACTACCTGTACCGCATCCTGCGGAGCATCAAGAACCGCTTCGGCAGCACCGCCGAACTGGGCATCTACGAGATGCGCCAGGACGGACTGCGCCAGGTGAGCAACCCGTCGGAGCTGCTGCTGTCTGAAGACTATGCAGGCATGAGCGGAGTGGCCATTGCCGGAGCGGTGGAAGGCGTGCGTCCGTTTCTCATCGAGGTCCAGGCCTTGGTCAGCACAGCCGCCTACGGCATGCCCCAACGCTCGGCGACAGGGTTCGACATCCGGCGCATGAACATGCTGCTGGCTGTGCTGGAGAAACGGGTAGGATTCAAACTCGGACAGAAGGATGTCTTTCTGAACATCGCCGGCGGCCTGCGGGTCAACGATCCGGCCATTGACCTGGCCGTCATCAGTGCCATCCTTTCGAGCAACATGGATGCGGAAATCGAGCAAGGGGTCTGCATGGCCGGCGAGGTAGGCCTGAGCGGAGAAATCCGTCCGGTCAACCGCATCGAGCAACGCATCGGAGAAGCCCGGAAACTGGGGTTCCGCCGTATGCTGATACCCAAGCACAACCTGCAAGGCATCGACCGTACCCAGGCCGGCATCGAACTCGTACCGGTACGAAAAGTGGAAGAAGCCTTCCGGGAACTCTTCGGATAAGCTTCTATAAATGAAGAATGATGAATGAAGAATGAAGAATCTTCTCCCCTCCTCCCTGTCATGCTGAACGCAGTGAAGCATCTGTAAACGCCCACTTGATGTTTACAGATCCTTCGCTCCGCTCAGGATGACAAACGGAGGGGGCCAGGACGAGAAAGGGAGAAATTCTTCATTCTTCATTTTTCATTCTTCATTTTCGAAGATTCT